>JAGQTR010000158.1:18661-19251 GCA_020438915.1 Mycobacterium sp. | reverse complement strand
GGCGTGACCGATCACCTCGCGCACGACGATCGGGACGCGTTGCAGATCGTGCGCCGGATCGTGGGCACCTTGGCGCCGCGGACCGACCCGCCCTGGGAGGTGTTGCCGACGGTCGACCCGATCGCCGACCAGACTGAGCTCTACGATGTCGTCCCGGTCGACCCACGAGTGCCTTACGACGTGCACGAGGTGATCAGCCGCATCGTCGACGGTGGCGAATTCGCCGAGTTCAAGGCTGACTACGGCACTACGCTGGTCACCGGGTTCGCCCGGATCCACGGCCATCCGGTCGGCATCGTGGCCAACAACGGTGTGCTGTTCGGGGAATCGGCGGTCAAGGGAGCGCATTTCATCGAACTGTGTGACAAGCGGGTCATCCCGTTGCTCTTTCTGCAGAACATCTCGGGGTTCATGGTCGGGCGGGATTACGAGGCGGGCGGTATCGCCAAGCACGGCGCCAAGATGGTCACCGCGGTGGCCTGCGCGCGGGTCCCGAAACTGACCATCGTCATCGGGGGCTCCTATGGTGCGGGCAACTACTCGATGTGCGGCAGGGCGTACTCGCCACGCTTCCTGTGGATGTGGCCCAA
>JAGQTR010000158.1:0-18514 GCA_020438915.1 Mycobacterium sp. | reverse complement strand
GGGACGACGGGGTGATCGACCCGGCAGACACCAGAACCATTGTCGGCTTGGCGCTTTCGGTTGTCGGGCAGGCGCCGCTCGAACCGGTCTCCTACGGCGTATTTCGGATGTGACGAGAAATGACACAATGTTTCGATACGGTTCTGGTTGCCAACCGCGGGGAGATCGCAGTCCGGGTCATTCGCACGTTGCGATCTATGGGAATTCGTTCGGTGGCGGTGTTCAGCGACGCTGACGCGGGAGCGCGGCACGTCGTTGAGGCAGATGTCGCTGTCCGCATCGGCCCGGCGCCCGCCAGGCAGAGTTATCTGTCGATTGATGCGCTGTTATCGGCGATCGAACGCACGGGCGCGCAGGCGGTGCACCCGGGCTACGGGTTCCTTTCGGAGAACGCGCAATTCGCCGATGCCCTGAGTTCGGCGGGGGTGGTGTTCATCGGTCCCCCGGCGGCAGCGATCCAGACCATGGGGGACAAGATCTCGGCCAAGGCCGCGGTGTCGGCCTTCGAAGTTCCTGTCGTCCCGGGTATCTCACGCCCTGGCTTGACCGATGGCGACCTGATCGGCGGCGCCGCCGAGGTCGGGTATCCGGTTCTGTTGAAGCCGTCGGCGGGCGGGGGCGGCAAGGGTATGCGGGTGGTCCACGATGCTGCCGATCTCCCCGCCGCGCTGGAAAGCGCACGGCGCGAGGCGGCATCGGCATTCGGCGACGACGCGCTGTTCCTCGAACGGTTCGTGCTCAACCCGCGCCACATCGAAGTGCAGGTGCTGGCCGACAACCACGGCGCCGTGGTTCACCTCGGCGAACGCGAATGCAGCCTGCAACGGCGGCACCAGAAGGTGATCGAAGAGGCACCGTCCCCATTGCTGGATTCCGCTACCCGCGCCCGCATCGGCGCCGCGGCCTGTGACACCGCGCGCAGCGTGGACTACACCGGCGCGGGAACCGTCGAGTTCATCGTCTCCGCCGACCGGCCCGACGAGTTCTTCTTCATGGAGATGAATACCCGTCTGCAGGTTGAACATCCGGTAACCGAGATGGTCACCGGCTGGGACCTGGTCGAAATGCAGGTGCGGATTGCGGCGGGGGAGAAGCTGCCGATCGCACAGGAGGCCGTCCACATGGACGGCCATGCGATCGAGGCACGCCTGTACGCCGAGGATCCTGCCAGAGGCTTCTTGCCGACCGGCGGCGACGTCCTCGCACTCCGGGAGCCCTCTCGTCCAGGCGTGCGGGTCGATTCAGGGTTGGCCCCCGGCACTGTCGTCGGCAGTGATTACGACCCGATGCTGGCCAAGGTCATCGCCCATGCCGTGGATCGCCCGACCGCGCTGCGTGAGCTCGACGCTGCGCTGGCCGATACCGCGGTCCTCGGCCTGACCACCAACATCGAGTTTCTGCGCTTCCTGCTGGCAGATCCCGATGTGGCCGCCGGCCGCCTGGATACCGGGTTACTCGACCGTCGCACACCAGACTTCGTACCCGCGCCGCCCGGAGATGATGAGCTGATCGCCGCGGCGGCCTACCGATGGATGCGGTCCTGGCCGGCGGTTCCGGCCAGCCCCTGGGAGGTGCCGTCGGGATGGCGTATCGCAGGCAGCGCGCCGACCACGGTCCGGCTGCGAGCCGGCGAACGGACCGATCACGTCGCGCTGGCCGGTTCGCCGGACAACGCGACCGCCACCGTCGAGAATGGCGAAACCCGCACGCTGCGGGTATCTCTGAACGACAACCTGTTAGCGGTCACCATCGACGGATTGCGCACTGACTACTCGACAACCGCGGTGGCCGACCAGGTGTGGCTCGCGCGGGCGGGGCGCGTGGTGCTGGTCGAGGTGGTGCGCGAAGCACCGGTGCGCCCCGACGACGCACACAGTGGTGACGCGGAGCTGACCAGCCCGATGCCCGGTGCGGTTGTCGCCCTCGGTGTCGCCGACGGCGACCGCGTCGAGGCGGGAACGGTGGTGGTTATCGTCGAGGCGATGAAGATGGAGCACGCGCTGACCGCGCCGGTCGCCGGTGTGGTGGAACTGATCGTCAGTGCGGGAGAACAGGTGAAGGTGGGCCAGGTTTTGGCCCGGATAACGGCAACCGAGGAGCCGCAACGGTGACAAATTCCCAGGGGACCGATTTTCTGACCACTGGCACGCTGCCCGACCACTATGAGCAGCTGGTCAAGACTGTGCGCGATTTCGCCCAGAGCGTGGTCGCCCCAGTGTCGGCCAAACACGACGAAGAGCACTCGTTTCCCTACGGGGTAGTGGCCGGCATGGCCGAGATGGGGCTCTTCGGTCTTCCGTTTCCCGAAGAATACGGGGGAATGGGAGGAGACTATTTCGCCCTGTGCCTGGCTCTCGAGGAACTCGGCAAGGTCGATCAGAGTGTGGCGATCACCCTCGAGGCGGGGGTGTCGCTGGGTGCCATGCCCGTGTACCGATTCGGCAACGAGGAGCAGAAGCGGGAGTGGTTGCCGCTGTTGGCCTCTGGTAAGGCGCTCGGTGCGTTCGGGTTGACCGAGGCGGGGGGCGGTAGCGACGCCGGCGCGACCAGAACCACCGCGAAATTGGATGGGCCAACGTGGGTCATCAATGGCAGCAAGCAGTTCATCACCAACTCCGGCACCGACATCACCAAGCTGGTGACCGTCACCGCGGTCACCGGTGAACACGATGGGCGCAAAGAGATCTCCTCGATCCTGGTGCCGGTGCCCACCGCGGGCTTTACCGCCGAACCGGCGTACAACAAGGTGGGCTGGAATGCCTCCGACACCCACCCGCTCAGCTTTGACGACGTGCGGGTGCCGCAGGAGAACCTGCTGGGTGAGCGCGGGCGAGGGTACGCCAACTTTCTGCGGATCCTCGATGAGGGACGCATCGCGATCGCCGCAGTGTCGGTCGGTGCGGCGCAGGGTTGCGTGGATGAAAGCGTCAAGTACTCCAAGGAGCGGCACGCCTTCGGCCGCGCTATCGGAGCCAACCAGGCGATCGCCTTCAAGATCGCCCGGATGGAAGCCAGGGCGCAGGTCGCCCGCGCGGCCTACTACGACGCCGCCGCGTTGATGCTCTCGGGTAAACCGTTCAAAAAGCAGGCCGCGATCGCCAAGCTGGTGGCCAGCGAGGCGGCTATGGACAACGCCCGCGACGCCACCCAGATCTTCGGCGGCTACGGATTCATGAACGAGTATCCGGTCGCCCGGCACTACCGGGACAGCAAAATCCTCGAAATCGGCGAGGGTACAACCGAAGTCCAGCTGATGCTGATCGCCCGAGAGCTCGGGCTGTGAGTGCCACACGCACCGTCGTGCAACGCGGGCTGTGGTTCGAGGAGTTCGAGACCGGCGTGCTCTATCAGCACCGGCCAGGTCGCACCATCACCGAGGCCGACAATGTGCTGTTCACCACGCTGACGATGAACACCCAGGCTCTGCATCTGGACGCCGCTTTCGCCGACGCGCTGCCGCCCTTCAACCAGCGGCTGGTCAACTCGATGTTCACCCTTTCAACCCTCGTTGGCCTTTCGGTGGCGCAGTTGACCCAGGGCACCATCGTGGGCAACCTCGGCTTCAGCGATGTGGCGTTCCCCAAACCGTTATTCCACGGCGACACTCTCTACGCCGAGACCGAACTCACCGAAAAGCGCGAATCCAAGAGCCGACCGGGTGAGGGCATCGTGACGTTCGTCCACACCGGCCGCAATCAGCACGGCGACGTCGTGGCGACGGCGACGCGGAAGACCCTGGTGCGCAAACGCCCTGCGGGAGAGCTCTGATGGCGGTGAGCAACAGCGGTCCCGGTTGGCTGTTCTGCCCGGCCGATCGGCCCGAGCGATTCGAGAAGGCCGCTGCGGCAGCCGATATCGTGATCCTGGACCTCGAGGACGGCGTCGCGGCCAAGCACCGGCAGGCCGCGCGTGAGGCCCTGCGCGACACACCGCTTGACCCGACCCGGACGGTGGTCCGTGTCAACCCGGTCGACACGCCGGATCACGCGCTGGATGTCGATGCGCTCAGTGCCACCGCCTACACCACGGTGATGCTGGCCAAGACCGAGGCCGCTGCGCAGGTCGCTTCACTGGCTCCACTCGATGTGGTCGTCCTTGTCGAGACTCCGCTCGGGGCCTTGGCCGTTACCGAGGCTGCGCAGGTCGGCAACGCGTGCGCCGTGATGTGGGGCGCCGAGGATCTCTTCGCAGCCACCGGCGGCACCGCTAACCGCTGGCCCGATGGTCGCTACCGCGACGTGGTCACACATGTGCGTTCGCAGAGCCTTCTGGCCGCGAAGGCCTTTGGGCTGATGGCGCTTGATTCGGTGTACCTCGATATCGCCAACCTCGATGGACTGCGGGCCGAGACCGACGATGCCGTTGCGGTCGGGTTCGACGCCAAGGTCGCCATCCACCCCACCCAGGTTGCGGTAATCCGCGCGGCCTATACGCCCAGTAGCGAGCAAATCGCCTGGGCGCGTGCTGTTCTTGCGCAGGCGAACTCCGAACGCGGGGTGTTCCAGTTCGAGGGACAGATGGTCGACATGCCGGTGCTGCGTCGGGCCGAGCGCATCGTGGCGCTGGCTCCCTGAGTCGGTCAGACGGGCAACAGCTCGCCTCGCACGCGATCGGCATCGGGGAGCCGCCGCCGCCGAACCATGTGCACGAGGATGAGTACCGAGGAGGCGGCGGCGAAGACACACCACAGCGACGCGAACTCCTGGAAGTAGAACACCGCGACCAGTACGAGACCCGCCAGGTTCAGGGCGCCGAATGCGACGATCGAACGGTAGCCGGACAGCAACGAAGGTCCGATCACCGCAACAACATAGAGCACTGCCCATACGATGGGATGCGCAACCTCGGTGTCGTATTCGAGCCCGTTCGGGTGCCGGATCACCTCCACGGGATTAGCCAGAACCACGAATGCCAGGTATGCCGACACCACCGCGCCCAGCGCAACGAAGGGTGCGACCCGACGGCGGGCGCGCCGGGGTTCGACGAGCAGCACAGCCAGCGGTACGTAGATCGGTAGTAGCGGCCAGGCGATGAATAGATACGCCCGCATCGCCAGCTCGGCTGCTCCAGCCGGTACATCGCCGTCCAGGCCCGCCCACACCGCGACTTCGAGGAACTGGTGCACCGCGAATATCGCCGGCAGCAGCGCGAATGGCAGCTCTCGCCGGTGTTCGACCTCCCGCAGCGACAGCACCGCCACCGGCACCAACGCTGTACCTGCCACCAGATCGGCCGTCATCGAGAAGCACACGAGTTAATCGTCGCACGACGGTGTCACCGAGAATGCGGGTATGCCCTCACCGCCAGCTCACTTGCGCCTAGCCGCCGCCAGACGTCGAGCGAATTCGGGTGATTCGATCGATATCGCCTGGGGGCCGATCTCGACCTCCACGGCGAGGCGGTGCTGCTCGAGCTCCGCGGTGCCCGGGTTGGCGGTGGCCCGCATCGAGGCCTTGGTTGCCAGAACTACGTCGCGCGGTGCGGCGGCGGGGCCGGCGGCAAGGGCGCGAGCCGCGGCTACTGCGTCCTGAGCGACTTCCAGGGCCAGTCCACAGCGGACGGCCGCCTCGGCGTCGAAGCGCATCCCGAACAGCAGCGCCGCCCGCGCCGCCTGGACCCCGATCGCCCGCTGCAGCATCCAGCTCGCGCCACCCCCGGGGTGGATCCCGAGCTTTTGGAAGCGCGGGTCGAACATCGCCGATGGGCCGGCGATACGCACATCTGCCGCCAGTGCCAGGTTCAGGCCGGCTCCCACCGCAGGGCCGTTGACCGCGGCGATGGTGGGCAGCGTGCACTGTGCAACGGCCAGGAAGCCGTCGTAGATCACCCGCAGTCCGTCGTCGGTTGCCTCGCCCAGAGCAGTCAGGTCGGCGCCGGCGCAGAACGCCTTGCCCGCGCCGGTGACGACGACCGCGTGGACGCCGGAGTCGGCTTCGGCGGCCTCGACGGCCCGGCGAAGTGCCGCCGAACTCTGCGCGGTCACCGCGTTACGTCGCTCGGGATCGTTGACGGTGATAACGGCGACGCGGTCCTCGACCTGCATCAGAACTGGATCGGACACCCCCACAGCGTAGTGGAGAGCGTCGGGCAGCTAGAGCTTGCGGAGCAGCGCGGCAGCCCGAACCTCGTCATCGACGGCGAGCGCGATATGCACGTCGGGGTTGTCCTGCTGCGCGCGGCGGCACCACCGGATACTCACGTCCTCGCCGTACTTGATCGGGCGACGGTACTCGATCACTGCGCGGTAGGGCGGTTGGCAGACATCCGGTACCAGGGCCATCACCTCGTGGATGGCGTGCCAGTAGGCGGTGTTGGTGACGTGTTCGAAAATGTCGATGTCCGTGCGGCGCAGAGGAAAAGCTATGACCTCATCGGCGGCACCGGGGTTGTCCAACCAGGGACGCCACTTGAGGCGGTGGATCTCGGTGGTGGAGGCAAATCGCTTGACAAGGGTGTCCGAAACGCGTTGCGGGGTTAGGGTTTTTGAGTTGATAGCTATCCAGAAACCTTCGGTCTCGATGCGGCCGCCGTCGCTGCCGACGAGATCGACACGCATGGTGCACCAGCGGGAAGACAACGCCGAGCACCACCGGCTGAACGAGACCTGATTGGGAAACTCGATCGGTTCGATCACGTCGATGACGGTGCGCTGAACGAGCCAGTGCGGGTGATCCTCGGCTTCGCCGGCGTCGACGAGGTTCTGCGCGCCGACCTCCTGGATGTAGCGGGCCACACCGTCGAGGCGCAGGTGGAGGTTCCCGTCGAGGTCCCCGGTCGCCACCGGCCACGCGGTGCGGTAAACGTATCCGGTCGCCGGCAAGGCGCTCAGGCGACGATCGACGTCATTGGTGGGCATCGCCGCTCAGCCTACGGCCCGTGGTCGTCATCCCTCGCCGGCGTGTGAGACCTCTGATCTGTTCAGCGGGTGTACCAGCCGACGGCGGGGTCCACAGCGAGGGCTGAGACGTCGACGGCTTCGAAGAACTCGAGGGGGATGGTGTTCAGCTCACGCGCCGCCTCGATGTGCTCGGTCCCGGTCCATTCGGTCCGGATGTTGCCGAGGGCAAGGTAATCGCCTTCGGGGCCCGAGTCGTAGATGACGCCGCCGTGCACCTGCAGGCCGCGCAGGATGACCTGAGTTGCTCGCGAGTACCCGGTGATGTCGAAGTCGCTGTTGAGGCGGAATACGGTTCCCATCGGGACGCCGTCGGGGCTGGTGCCGTCGCCGTTGCGTGCCGGCCAGGTGAAGCCGGCCCCGTGTCCGGCGGCGATCACAAAGCCGAGCATGTGGTCGATCTCACCGCGCTCCAGATCATCGGGGCGCAACAGCATCGGCAGGAACGGTATTTGCGACGCGTTGGCAAAACCGATTTCGGGATACAGACCCGAGCTCATGTCGTACTGCGCGCCCCCCTGGGCGGTCCAGGCATCGCCCCAGAGTGCTCGGTGTAGAACGCTGCCGAGACCGTCCAGAACGCCGGCTGCCGGAAGTTCGTAACCGTGGGCGACGTTGATGAGCTCGTAGGAGATGCACGTTTCCTTCTGGAACACCAGGAGGTGGCGGTCCCAGGCCGGGGCCGAGGGCATACCTTCGACGATCGGATAGCTGGGGATCGGGTAGGGCCGGTCATCGATGCCGGGTCCGGTGGTGGAGTACCCCCGGTTGAAGATCACGGTCTCCTTCGGGTGCGAGGCTTCCACGATGTTCACCGGGAGGCCGCCGCCAGTGCTGCCCATCCATTCCTTGGCCCCCATGCCGGACTTCAGTGTCCCGCCCCTGCTCCCGCCGAGGAGTTCGATGAACTTGTCGGATTCCGGCAGCACCGGAAGGTTTCGGACATCAGCGTGGAAAATCGTGTCTTCGGGCATCATGGTGCACCCGCAGAACGTCGAAAGGCCTTGGTCCGGTGGCTCTTGGTCACTGGGGCTGATAGCGACGCGAACGGGCACAGTGGTGACGCCGCCATGGCCGTCATCGATCGTGACGGCGACGGCGTCGATTCCATCGGAAAGCGTCGCGTACGGATGCCAGGCGTTGTATCGCGCAGACGGGGTGGGTACGTAGGTGAAGCTGCCATCGGCGTCCACCACGAAGGTGCCCTTGAGCGTAGTAGTTGAGCCGCTATAGCTCAGGGTGTCGCCGTCGGTGTCCTCGCCGAGAACGGTCCCTGTCGCTAACCCGCTGACCGCATCGGGACTGCCGACGGTGGAAGTTCCAGTGGGTGCGCTATTAATCGGGCTGATGTTGACGGTGACCGGGATTTCGGCGACCGCGCCGAACTTGTCGACGACCTGAACCTTGAACGTGTCGGTCTTGTCGGCGGTGGTGGCGGATTCGGCGGCGGCGGCGTGACGCGCAGTTGCGGTGGGTGTGTAGGTGAAACCGCCTCCGCCGTTGACCGACACGGTGCCCTTGTCGGTGGTCGCCGTGGACGGGATGTAGGACAGCGAATCGAAATTGGGGTCCCTTGCGGTGACGCCACCGACCACGACCCCGGTGGTGGCGTTGGGTGTGCCGACGCTGCGGGAACGCAGCACGGGCGCGGAATTGAGCGGGATGACGGTCGTATTGACGTTGACGGAGGCCGTGCCTCCCTGACCGTCGTTGACCGTGACGGAGAAGCGATCGGAGTTGATGAACGGGAGGAACCTGGCCAGCAGGCGAACGAACTCGTTCGTCGAGTAGGTGAAGTTTCCGTCGCCGAGGTTGCTTACCCATCCCCATATCGGCCTGCTGGCGGTGTAGGTGAGCGCGTCGCCGTCGATGTCGCTGGCGGTGACGGCCACCTTGGTGACCCCGGTGATGCCGTCGGGTGCGGCGATGGTTGCGGTCGCGGTGGGTGCGGTGTTGGCGGGACTGATTGATGCCGCGGCTGCAGGGCCGAACTCGCTACCGGTGGGGTCGATGGCGGCGTCCGACTCCGAATCAGGTTCGCCGGCAAGCACGTTGGAATTCACGCTCGGCCGCTCGGTTGGCGTTTCGGGATCGGTTGGCGGCAGATCCGCCGGGCGGCGCGCGGCGCCCAGAACCGCCGACAGCGCCTGGGTTTCCACTGGCGGCGACTGTCGTCCGGGCGGCGGGGCGTTCTTGGTCGGCGGCGAGGCCACTTCGGATGGCTCCGCGTCCTCGGTCAATCGGGCGGTCGAAAACTCTTGTGTGTCAGTGGTTTCACGGTGTGACGACCGAAGCGGGCCCCGCCGCGGCGCCGCGTCGGCAGTCGGCGACTCGCGGGGGTCGGTGTCGGATTCGGTTGCCGACTCCGACTCGGCCGACGATATCGACTCGCGAAGGCTCCGGCTGCCGTTTTGCCTCGCCGACGGTCCGCCCGTGTCGGCGTCGGCGTCGGCGCGGTCTGCGGAGCGGGCGTCTGTTGTCGCGTCGTTGGAGGTTCGCGACGCGGGTTTGCTACCTGAATCTGCGCTGTCAGACGACGACGCCGCATCGCCAGGCTCGGCTGTCGCATCTCCTATGCCACCGACTGCTACCGCGATCCCGATGCCGAGCGACACGGCCAGGCCGGCAAACCGCCCGGCATGCTCTTCAGCTGCCATTACGAGGCCCCCCTCTATGCGAGGCCAACGATAGTCGTGCTCAGGGCTGAAGTTCTGGGAATCGCCCATGTTGCCGGCATATCGCGAAGCGTCGTCGCAACTCAGCTTGGGTCTCACCAAACACAATTATTAGATGCGCTAACTGTATTGGTTTATCTGCACGATTGTGGCGCCCCCGGCAGGGATCGAACCTGCGACCAACCGCTTAGAAGGCGGCTGCTCTATCCGCTGAGCTACGGGGGCCGCGCGAAACCACCGTAGCCGAACCTTCGCGATTCGCCGGACCGGCTATACCCCGCCCTCAAATCGGTTGCGGCACAGCGGACGGATGGCAGCTACGGGTTCGCCGAGGGCGGCGCGCGTCGCAACAGCGTCAGAACCTGCTCCCTGCTCCAGAGGCGCCGACTACCGTGGAGCTATGAGCAACGTGCCGGAACTGGATGCGGCGGGGCTGCCGGAAGAGCTGAGCGCACTGGATCAGCTCCTGCATCGAGGTGAAGCCAATCCGCGTACCCGCTCGGGCATCATGACGCTGGAGCTTCTCGACACCACACCCGATTGGGACGTTTTCCGGAGCCGCTTCGACAACGCCTCGCGCAAGGTGCTCCGGCTGCGGCAGAAGGTCGTGACGCCGACGCTGCCAATTGCAGCGCCGCGCTGGGTCGTCGATCCCGACTTCAACCTCGACTTCCACCTTCGCCGGGTGCGAGTCCCCGCGCCGGGCACCCTGCGCCAGGTGATGGATCTCGCCGAGGTCGCCGCGCAATCGCCGCTCGACATCTCCCGCCCGCTGTGGACGGCCACCCTGATCGAGGGGGTGGAAGATTCGCGGGCGGCCCTGATGGTGCATCTCAGCCACGCTGTGACCGACGGTGTCGGCGGGGTCGAGATGTTCGCCAACCTCTACGATCTTGAGCGTGACCCGCCTCCGCAGGACACCGCACCACTGCCCATCCCGTCTGACCTGTCGCCCAACGATCTCATGCGCGAAGGCATCAATCGGTTGCCCGGCACCGTGGTCGGGGGCGTGCGCGATGCCGTTCTGGGCACCGCGCAGGCAGTCGGGCACGTGGTGCGGGCACCGGTGTCCCGGCTGGGCAGCGCTATCGATTACGCAATGTCGGGTGCCAGGGTGATCGGACCGGTCGCCAACCCGTCGCCGTTGCTACGCCGCCGCAGCCTGTCCTCGCGCAGCGAGGCGATCGACATCGAGTTCGCGGACCTGCATCGCGCGGCCAAGGCCGTCGGCGGGTCGATCAACGACGCCTATCTCGCCGGGTTGTGCGGCGCGCTGCGCCTCTATCACCAGGCGAAAGGAATTCCCGTCGACACCCTGCCGATGGCCGTGCCGGTGAACCTGCGTTCGGATGCAGATCCTGCCGGCGGAAACAGATTCGCCGGGGTCAACCTCGCGGCCCCTGTCGGCCTGTCCGATCCTGAGGTTCGTATCCGGAACATCCGATCGCAAATGACTCGCAAGCGTGACGAACGCGCCCTCGACATGGTCGGAGCGATCGCTCCTGTGGTCAGCTTGCTGCCAGACACGGTGTTGGAATCGATGGCCGGGTCCATCGTGAACTCCGACGTACAGGCCAGCAACGTACCGGTCTATGCCGGGGATACCTTCATCGCCGGGGCCAAGGTGCTGCGGCAGTACGGCCTTGGGCCGCTGCCCGGCGTGGCGATGATGGTGGTGCTGATATCCCGGTCCGGTTACTGCACGATCACCGTGCGTTACGACAAGGCATCGATCTCCGACCCGGAACTGCTGGCGCGCTGCCTGCTCGACGGCTTCGACGAAGTCCTCGCCCTCGGCGGCGACGGTCGCGCTTCACCGGCGACATTCGCCGCCACAGCGAAATCCAGCCTCAGCTCACCCAACGGAAGTGCCGCACAATGACATCGGGGACACCGGAAAAAGGTCAAGAGATGCGACTACCGGGTTCGGTCGCCGAGGTCAAGGCCAGTCCGCGCGGCCCTCAGGTCGGCGCATTCTTCGACCTCGACGGCACGCTTGTCGCGGGTTTCACCGGTGTGGTGATGACGCAGGACCGGATCCGGCGCGGCCAGATGTCGGTCGGCGAATTCATCGGCATGGTGCAGGCCGGTCTCAACCACCAGCTGGGCCGTTCTGAGTTCGAGGATCTCATCGGCAAGGGCGCCCGCATGCTGCGCGGCAACTCGGTCGCCGATGTCGACGAACTGGCCGAGCGACTGTTCGTGCAGAAGATCGTCGGCCGCATCTATCCCGAGATGCGTGAGCTCGTTCGTGCGCACATGGCCCGCGGCCACACCGTCGTGCTCAGTTCATCCGCACTGACGGTGCAGGTCGAGCCGGTGGCGCGGTTTCTCGGAATCGAAAACGTGTTGAGCAACAAGTTCGAGACCGACGAGGACGGGCGGATCACCGGCGAGGTCCAACGACCGATCATCTGGGGTCCGGGTAAGGCCCGGGCCGTGCAGGAGTTCGCCAGCGCCAACGGCGTGGATCTGTCGCAGAGTTACTTTTACGCCGACGGCGACGAGGACGTCGCGCTGATGTATCTCGTCGGTAACCCGCGCCCGACCAACCCCGCAGGCAAGATGGCCGCCGTAGCCGCCAAACGCGGATGGCCGGTGCTGCGGTTCAGCAGCCGCAGCGGCGGCAGCCCGCTCTCACAGCTGCGCACCGCCGCGGGAATTGCGACGATGATGCCGATCGCGGCCGGAGCCGTCGGCGTCGGTCTGTTGACCCGCAACAAACGTGCGGGCGTCAACTTCTTCACCTCGCTGTTCGGCCGGACCCTGCTGAACACCATCGGCATCAACCTGCAGGTTCTCGGTAAGGAGAACTTGACCGCACAACGGCCGGCGGTGTTCATCTTCAATCACCGCAACCAGGCGGACCCGATGATCGCCGGAAGGCTGGTCAGCGACAACTTCACCTCGGTGGGCAAGAAAGAGCTTGAAAGCGACCCCATCGTTGGCACCATGGGCAAGATCATGGATGCGGCCTTCATCGATCGAGACGACCCGGCCAAGGCCATCGAAGGCCTGAAAAAGGTCGAGGAGCTGGCGCGCAAGGGGCTGTCCATCCTCATCGCACCCGAGGGCACCAGGCTCGATACGACCGAAGTCGGCGTGTTCAAGAAGGGGCCATTCCGGATCGCGATGTCGGCCGGTATTCCGATCGTCCCCATCGTGATCCGCAATGCTGAGGTTATTGCGGCGCGCGACTCGAGCACGTTCAACCCCGGCACCGTCGATGTTGTTGTCTATCCGCCGATTCCGGTTGACGATTGGACCCAGGAGAACCTGACCGAGCGCATCGCCGAGGTGCGTCAGCTCTATCTCGACACGCTCGCGGATTGGCCGGTAGACACCCTGCCCACCCCTGACCTCTACAAGCGCGCGAGAACCCGGACAAAGAAGAAGGCGACTCCAAAAAAGGTGCCGACGAAGAAGGCTGTGACGAACAAAACGGTGGCCAAGAAGGCACCCACCAAGCGCACCGGCGCCAAGGGTCGGCCATGAAGGCCCGCACCGACGACATGGCGCCATACACCGCCATGGGCGACACCCTGGTGCTCGCATCGGTGTCCTCGCCCGCGGAGGAGGAACTGCTCAATGACTGGCTGCACCTGCAGCGCCGCGAACACCCCGGCTCAAACATCGAGGTACTCAAGCTGCCGGCCGCCGACGATCCCCCGGCCGGAGTTGTTGCCAGGCTGATCGATCTCCTGGAAGCCGACGAGGACCGCTCGGTAGTTCCGGTGCGGGTGTTCTGGGTGCCGGGCGGTTTGCCGACACGCTCGAAGGTGGTAGCGCTGCTGTCGGGTCGCGACACCTATTGCCCGCCGAAGCTGCTGCAGCACCGCATTCTCAAGCGCGATCCGGCGCGCGCCCGCGTCGTTGCGGGCGAACCCGCCAAGGTGTCTGAGCTGCGCCGGCAGTGGAGTGACAACACCGTCGCCGAGAATCCCAGCGAATTCGCCCGATTCGTCATCCGCCGGGCGATTTTGGCCATCGAACGTGTCGAACTGCGGCTGCTCGGGCCCGAGTACAAGTCGCCACGCCTGATCAAACCCGAGATGCTGGCGTCCGCGCGGTTCCGTGAAGGGCTCGACAAGATTCCCGGAGCGACCGTCGACAAGGCGGGCGAGATGCTCGACGAGCTGGGCACCGGCTGGAGCCGGTTCTCGGTTGATCTCATTCCGTCTCTGGGCCGCGCGATCTTCAGTAGGGGATTCGATCCCAACATCGACTACGACCGCCTCGAGGTCGAATCGATGCGGGAGGCGCTCGAATCCCACCCCGCGGTGCTGCTCTTCTCGCACCGGTCCTACCTCGACGGCGTGATCGTGCCCGTGGCGATGCAGGAGAATCGGTTGCCACCGGTGCACACTTTTGCGGGTATCAACCTGTCGTTCGGTGCGATGGGTCCGCTGATGCGCCGGTCCGGTGTCATCTTCATCCGACGCAAGCTCGACGACCCGCTCTACAAGTACGTGCTGCGTCAATTCGTCGGCTACATCGTGGAGAAGCGGTTCAACCTCAGCTGGTCGATCGAAGGTACCCGGTCGCGGACCGGAAAGATGTTGCCTCCCAAGCTTGGTCTGCTCGCCTACGTTGCCGACGCCTACTTGGACGGTCGCAGCGACGACATCCTGCTGCAGCCGGTCTCGATCAGCTTCGACCAGCTGCATGAGACCGCCGAGTACGCGGCCTACGCCCGCGGCGGGGAGAAGACCCCCGAGGGCTTGGCGTGGATGTACAACTTCATCAAGGCACAGGGCGAACGCAACTACGGCAAGATCTACGTGCGGTTCCCCGAGGCGGTCTCGATGCGGGAGTACCTGGGGGAGCCGCACGGCGCGATGGAAGCCGACCCCGACGCCAAACGCCTTGCGCTGCAGAAGATGGCGTTCGAGGTTGCGTGGCGGATCCTGCAGGTCACCCCGGTGAATGCGACGGCGCTGGTGTCGGCATTGCTGCTCAGCACCCGTGGCGTTGCGTTAACTCTCGATCAGCTACATCACACATTGCAGGACTCGCTGGACTACCTCGAGCGTAAACAGACCCCGATGACGAACAGCGCGTTGCGGCTTCGCACACTCGATGGTGTCCGTGCCGCGGTCGACGCATTGTCCAACGGGCACCCGGTGACCCGCGTCGACGGTGGCTCCGAACCCGTCTGGTACATCGCACCGCACGACGAGTACGAAGCCGCGTTCTACCGCAACTCGCTGATCGACGCGTTCCTGGAAACGTCTCTGGTGGAGCTCGCACTCGCTCACGCCGCGCGTGCGGAATCTGAACGCTTGCAAGCCTTTTGGTCGCAGGTGATGCGGCTTCGGGATCTGTTGAAGTTCGACTTCTACTTTGCCGACTCTGCGAACTTCCGGGACCACGTCTCCAAGGAGATGTCCTGGCATGAGAATTGGGAGAGTGACGTCGCCGCCGGCGGCGAACAACTCACGGCGCTGTTGCGGGCCAAACGTCCGGCGATCGCCGGGCCGTTGTTGCGCCCGTTCTTCGAGGCGTACCGGATCGTTGCCGACGTCTTGATCGATGCGCCGGCAGAGATCTCCGAGAAGGATCTGACCAATAAGGCACTGGGGTTGGGACAGCAGTACGTGGCGCAGGGCGTGGTCCGCAGCACCGAATCGGCGTCGGCCTTGTTGTTCACGACCGCTCGGCAGGTCGCCGTCGACCAAAACCTTCTCGAGCCTGCCGCGGACCTGACGCACCGACGGATGGCCTTCCGTGACGAGCTTCGCGGGATCCTTGCCGATATGGAAAGGGTCGAAGACTACTCCCGCGAGCAGTTCTTCGCCCGCGAGCGGAGCCGCCGGGAGATGCGCGGCGAGCCTGTTCGCCCGGCCGGATCCGGCGAGGCCATACCCTAGGCGGATGACGTCGCACGGCAGCCTGGCCACCTCCGGTGTGCGCAGCGCGCCGGTCTGGTCGGTGCTGTACGGGGTTGCGTTGCTGGCCGCGGTGACTGCGTCGGCCCTGGCCGCCCTGGCGTTGGCCGATGCGCTGACCGCCACGGGTCTGCCGGATCCCGGCCCGGTCACCAACTACGGGCTGCCGTTCGTGAAGGCGGCCGGTGAAATCGCTGCGGTGACGGCCACCGGGTCCTTCCTGTTCGCCGCGTTCATGGTGCCGCCACAGACCAACGGGGTGCTCGACGTCGCCGGATACCGCGCCCTGCGTACGGGCACAGTGGCCTCCGGGTTATGGGCGGTGAGCGCGGTCTTGATGGTCGCTCTGACCGCGTCCGATGTCAGCGGTCAACCGCTGTGGACGCAACTGGGCCCGGCCGACATCTGGTCGGTGGCCAGCCTGGTTGATGTCGCCAGTGCGTGGCGCTGGACGGCGCTGTTCGCATTCGCCGTAACCGTGGTGAGCGCACCGGTGCTGCGGTGGTCGTGGACGCCGGTGCTGTTCGTCGGATCGCTGGTGACGTTGCTTCCGATCGCGCTGACCGGGCACTCCTCCTCGGGAGGATCGCACGACGTCGCCACCAACAGCCTGCTCGTCCATCTCGTCGCTGGTGCTCTGTGGGCCGGTGGACTGCTGGCGTTGCTGGCTCACGGGCTGCGCGGTGGCGATCATGCCGACCTGGCGGCGCGTCGTTTCTCGGCTGTTGCGCTGTGGTGCTTCGTGGCGATGGCGCTTAGCGGTGTGATCAACGCGCTGGTCCGGCTTCGGCCCGAGGACCTTGTGCACAGCGACTATGGCCGGTTGGTCATGGCCAAGGTTGCGGCCCTGGGTGTTCTGGGATACCTGGGGTGGCGACAGCGCCGCAGCGGTGTGGCCGCACTGGCGGACGACGTTGACGCCCGAGGCCCGCTGATCCGCCTGGCCCTTGTCGAGGCGGTTGTTTTCGGGCTGACGTTCGGGGTGGCGGTCGCTCTCAGCCGCACCCCGCCGCCGCCCCCGGTAAACCTCAATCCATCGATTCCAGCAGTCGAGATCGGCTACGACCTGGCGGGACCGCCGACGGTGAGCAGATTGCTGTTCGATTGGCGCTTCGACCTCCTGTTCGGCACTGCGGCCCTAGTGTTCGCAATCGTCTACCTCGCGGCCGTGCGCCGGCTCAAGAGACGGGGTGACGCTTGGCCTGCCGGCAGGGTCGCGGCATGGATTCTCGGGTGTCTGGTGCTGCTGGTGACGACGTCCTCGGGGATCGGGCGGTACATGCCGGCGATGTTCAGCATGCACATGATCGCTCACATGCTGCTGTCGATGTTGGTGCCGATCCTGCTGGTTCTCGGTGCACCCGTCACGCTGGCCCTGCGTGCTCTACCCGCGGCCGGGCGCGGCGCGCCGCCGGGCCCCCGCGAATGGCTGCTGGCCGCCCTGCATTCCCGGGTGTCGCAAGTGCTGACCAACCCGTTTGTAGCTACTGCGCTGTTCGTCGTCGGGTTCTACGGCCTGTACTTCGGTGGCATTTTCGATGCCACCGCGGGCAGCCACGGCGCACATATCGCGATGAACCTGCATTTCCTGCTCAGCGGCTACCTGTTCTACTGGGTCGTCATTGGCGTGGATCCGACGCCGCGGCCGCTACCGCCCCTTGGCAAGCTGGCGGTGGTGTTCGCGTCGCTGCCGCTGCATGCGTTCTTCGGTGTGGTGCTCATGGGCACTCCGACCGTGATGGCCGAAAGCTTCTATCGATCGCTACAGCTGGACTGGCACACCGACCTTCTCGGCGATCAACGCCTCGGGGGTGGGATTGCATGGGCTGCGGGAGAAGTCCCGCTCGTGCTGGTGATGGTGGCGATGTTCATCCAATGGCGCCGCAGCGACGAGCGCACCGCAACGCGTTTGGACCGGGCTGCTGATCGCGATGACGACGCAGACCTGGCGGCCTACAACAGGATGCTCGCCGAACTGGCCCGGCGCGAAGCCCATCCTGGCGGCTGAACCTGGTTTTCGGCTGTTGAGAATCGATCGGGTTTCACGCTCCCTGACGAGGCGGCGGGTTTCGTTCTCGGGGTCGACGCGGGTGGCGAAGTAGTCGGAGCTGAGTTCCCTTATGGACGACTGGTGTGCAGAACCTGTAATGCGATTGCAGATAGCCGTTGGTGCGCATAGCGGCGCGCGCACGCTCGCCCATCGTGGGCTGCCGGTACTGGTTGCCTTTGCGGCGTTTGCCGCGATACTGCTTGCGGGAGAATTGGTGGTTACTGGGACCTCAAATGATCAATCGTCGAGTTCGCCCTTGATCGTTGATTCGGCTGCCACTTCGTCAGTACCGAGAGCAGCTCGCCCAATTTCGCCCGCTCCCGGCCGCGGAAGGGCCGCATCGAATCCACAACAGTCTTCTCATCGTTAATCGAATCAGTCGCAGTGGCCCCCCTTTTCCCTAGGGATAACACCCGTTTCCCCAGCGATTACACCCGGAAGAATTGAAGTCCCCAATCGGGCGATAACAACTGGATAAATACGGAACGATGACTTCGTGTTTCGCGATTGCCGCGTTCCTGATTCGGGGGGATCTTGATGACTTCGTATGACGCCGCTCGTTCCGGGGGAGATTCTCAGGGTTCAGGTGGGCGGCACCGAGCCTCGCGCCTCCGGACCGGTCGGGTACCGACGATCCCCTCTGGTGTCGGGGTTGCCCCACGGCATTCGGGTCCAGGTCATGCCGGCTATGTGGGCCGGGTGGGCGCGCTTGCGGTGGCGTTGGGTGTGGGGGCGGCGATCGCATCGATACCGGCGATTGCGTTAGCTGATACTTCGGGGTCGGCGGGTTCGACGGGATCCTCATCTTTTTCGCCACCTTATTCATCGTCGTCAACTTCTTCCTCGTCCCCTTCGGGTTCCTCGTCAGATTCGGGTGCTGATGGTTCAGTAGACGGGTCGGCCTCCGATCCCGGCACCGACGCCGAGGTTGGGACCGATCCAGACGCGGACGCCGATGCCGACGCTGGCGCCGATGCGGACGGCGATGCTGATGCCGACGCGGATG
>JAGQTR010000157.1 GCA_020438915.1 Mycobacterium sp. | reverse complement strand
CCGGTGGAGAACTGGATGATGCCGTCGGACTCAGCCTCAGCAAAGCCCTTCAGAGCTGCGTTGATGGTTTCCGAAGACGTGCAGTTGACGGCCGGGAATGCGAAGGAGTGCTCCTTGGCACGGCCCAGCATCTCGGCGTAGACCTCGGGCGTGGCGATGGGCATGGCGTAATTCCTCTCGGCAGCTGCGATTGCAATCGTGGTCAGTATCGCAAGAAACGGCGCCCGCGGCGTGACCGCAGCACTCTGCAGCGGCCGGAGACACCGGGCAGGCACAAATCGAGTGGGTTCTGGCAAAGGCGTGGACTTTCGCCCAGCGCCTCTGGAAGCATGGGCACCATGGTCTCCGGTGCGGTCGGTCGCACGGTTGAGACGCGCGCCACTGCCACGTTCCTTGACCAAGCGTCGGCCGAGTCGTCGGCCCTGTTCTTGGAGGGCGAGCCGGGGATTGGCAAGACCACCGTCTGGCTGGCTGCGATCGACCAGGCCCGAGCGCGTGACTATTGCGTCCTCGCAGCAAGAACTGCATTCACCGAGTCCGCACTTAGCTATGGCGTGCTGGCGGACCTATTGGGCGACGTGGACGACGTCGCACTCGCCGATTTGGCGGAGTCGCAGCGACGCGCGCTGGACCGGGTGCGGCTGCATGCCCAAGGCGACGGTGTCGTCAGTGATGCGCGGGCAGTGGCGGCGGCTTTCCTGGCAGTCGTCCATAGGCTCGCCGCCGATTCGCCCGTCCTTATCGCCGTAGACGACGTGCAGTGGCTGGATTCGTCCAGCAAACGGGTGCTGTCCTTCGCTGCGCGCCGACTATCGGGTCCGGTAGGTCTGCTCACCACGGAGCGAACGCGACCGGAGGGAGCGGGCGCACCTTCCTGGCTGCATCTCTTCAAACCGGAATCGACGCGCATCCTCACGGTGGGCCCGATGAGCCTGGGCGGTCTCCATTCGGTGCTTTCCGAGCGCCTCGGACGAACATTCCCCCGACCCGTAATGGTCCAGATCGCCGAAGCGTCCGGGGGCAACCCGTTCTACGCCCTGGAGTTGGGGCGCGCCATGGCGTCCGGAGCGCATTCGGAGCTTTCGATACCCCCCAATCTGACCGAGTTGGTGCAGGCCCGGGTCAGCAATCTGCCCACCGACGTCCGCGCGACTTTGTTGGCGATTGCTTGCGGCGAGTCCCCGGCCATTGCGACCGTGGCGCGCGCTACCGACACCGCCCCCGAGGAGGTCGTCCAACTGCTGGAGCGGGCTGAAAGCGACGGAATCGTCGAGATCCAGGGGCAACGAGTGCGGTTTTCACATCCGCTGCTGGCGCACGGCATGTACAGCGGCGCCTCCCCGGCGAAGCGCAGAGCGATGCACCGCCGACTCGCAGGCATCATCGACAACCCGGAAGCCAAGGCCCGCCACCTGGCGCTGGCGAGCACGCATGGAGATGCCCGGACACTGCAGCACCTCGATGACGCCGCACGCTCGGCTCGCGCGCGGGGAGCCCCGGCCGCCGCCGCTGAACTGCTCGACATGGCAATACAGCTCGGCGGTGACACGCCCAAGCGTCGGATCCGCTGCGCGCGACATCACCTCGACGCCGGCGATTCCGCAAGAGCGGGCGCGCTGCTGGCGTCTGCGATCGATGAGCTGGCTCCGGGCGAACTACGGTCGAAGGCCTTCGCGCAGCTGGCCGCCGTTCGGCTGTTCGACGACAATTTCCTGGCGGCGGCAACCCTGTTGCAGCGTGCCCTCAGTGAGTCCGGCGACAACCTACCGCAGCGAACGCAGATTCTGGTCAGCCTGGCATTCGCATTGCTCAACTCCGGTCACTTCGATGCCTCGATAGCTGCCACCGACGACGCAGTCGCCCACGCCGAGAACCTCGCGTACCCGCCGCTGCTGTGTCAGGCGCTGACCATGCGTGTCCATACCCGCTTTCTGTTCGGTGAGGGTGTCGACGAGGCAAGCCTGCAACGGGCGATGAAATTGGAGGGCGATGCGGACGTCCCGGCACCCTTCCGGCCGAGTGTGCACCAGGCGTTATTGCATTCCTGGACAGGGCATCTGGAAGACAGCCGCGACGAGTTGCAGGCCATTCGGCAACGCTGCATCGAGCGCGGCGAGGAGCTCGAACTCGTGCCCGTCGCCTTCAACAGTTTCCTGGTCGAACTGTGGCGCGGAGATATCGCCAGCGCCAAATCTGTCGCCGAGGACGCTCTGGAGAGGTCTCAGCAACTGGGTGGCGATCTCGCCCACGGCATAGCACTCACGATGCGCGCTGCGCTAGCGGCCCACAACGGAAACGAACC
Source organism: Mycobacterium sp. (assembly GCA_020438915.1). Lineage (GTDB taxonomy): Bacteria > Actinomycetota > Actinomycetes > Mycobacteriales > Mycobacteriaceae > Mycobacterium. Next base: position 8,609 of record JAGQTR010000157.1, on the reverse strand, counting down.
ACGGGCGCGCGCCGATGCCGAGGCCGCCCTAGCGTCCAGTAAGCGTTGCGGATCAAGCACATTGGCGATCTGGCCGATGGCGGTAATCGGCTTCCTGGAACTGTCGGTAAATGATCACCGCGCGGCGCTGGAAGCCTTGGAACCCGCACTTTCGATGCTGGAGGCGACACCGATCGGACCCGAGATCATCACGGCGCCGTTTGTGCCCGACGCCGCGGAGGCAATGGTTGAGCTCGGTCAGCTCGACGAGGCAGCAAAATGGATCGACCGGCTCGAGGAGCACGGTGCACGACTTGAACGGCCCTGGCTGGTGGCCCGAGGCGCCCGCTGCCGCAGCTTGCTACTCGCCGCCGGCGGGGACGTCGGACCCGCCGGCCGCGCTGCGAAGCGGGCACTGGTCGCGCACGAGCAGCTACCGATGCCCTTCGAGCGGGCTCGCACCGAGCTGGTGCTAGGCAAGGTACTGCGACGCCAACGCCGAAGGGAGCCCGCCGCGGCAACCATCCGCCAGAGCCTGAATGCCTTCGACCGACTAGGGGCACCGCTGTGGGCCAATCGCGCTCGCGAGGAGTTGGCGCGCACCCAGGTGGTGCCCGTCGGCACCGCGGCTCTGACCGCGTCCGAACGACGGGTGGCCGAACTCGCGGCGTCCGGCAAAACCAACCGCGATGTCGCGGCCGCGCTGTTCATCAGCACGAAAACCGTCGAGGCCAACCTGGCCCGCGTGTACCGCAAGTTGAGCATCCACTCCAGAGCCGAGCTTGGACGACACATCGGCCGAACAGAAACTTAGGTGTTCCTATAGGGAAACGCCTGATGCGAACCAAAGATCTAGAACCATAGCGTCGCAACGATGGAGACCAGCGTCCAGCAGCGGTACCTCGTCGAGTGGTATGCGCCGGAGATCAGCGAGGAATGCCTGGCCACAGCGATCGCCCGGCTGAACGACAGTGCAGCCGCGGCCTCTGCGGCCGGTACACCGGTTGAGCTGCTAATAACCCTTGGCATACCGGCAGAAGATGTCATGTTCGGTGTGTTCACCGCAGCGTCCCCAGAAATCGTGACCTGCGCCTGCGAGGCTGCGGGCCTGCCGTTCCTGCGGCTCAACGCAGCGCTGGAAGGCACGTGCGCGACGCACAACGCGAGGGTCGATAGGTAGGCGAGGGTCAATAGGTAGGGTTTTCCCCGATTCCCTCCCATTGGCTTGGACCTAGCGTTAGAGCATTAGGGCAAATTTCGGGGGAAGGAAAATTTCATGGAGTCGGCTAAGTACGTATCGCGCGTTGGTGGATTAGCGGTGGCGCTGGGCTTGGGGATGGCAGCGGCGACCATTCCGGGTGTGGCTCTTGCCGATGCCTCCGGTGGATCCAATTCGTCGGGATCGTCATCCGGCAGCTCATCCTCCTCGGGCTCGTCTTCCTCCGATTCGTCCTCATCGGGTTCGTCGGCAACGTCGGAGTCGTCGACGGCCGAGTCGGACACCACCGGTACTGCGCAGGACAACTCCTCGGAAGGTGAGTCCGCCGACGCTGACTCCGAGGGTGACGCTACGTCGAACGCGGACGCCGACGAAGACGAAGACGAAGACGAAGACGAAGCACTTATCAGCGAGGTTTCCGGTCCCGTCGAGGAAGACGAGGCCGGACCGATTGACGACGACGAGGAGATCGAAACCCCGGCCGAAGCGACACCGGAGACCCCCCAGGAAGACGATCCGGATCCGGCTGCCACCGTAACGCCGAGCCAACAGAAACGCTCAACCAAGACCCAAGCCGGTGCCCGAACCCAACCCCTTGCCTCCAGCGAAACCCTTGCCCCCACAGGCGATCCGGTCGACGTTGGCGCCGAGGCTGCGCTATCACGCCCCGTCGCGGCGGTCGAGGCCAGCTTCGCTGACACCGCCGCTAACACCGACGACACTATCGGCGCTACCGACTCTTCCAACATCGACGTTGCGGCTGTTGCGCCCGCAAAGTCAGCTCCGGCGACTTCCGCGCTCGCGAACGTCACCGGCGTGACGGAGCGCGAGCGGCCGACCAGGGCTCTTCAGACGCAGCCGGGCACGTTCATCAGCGTAGCCACCACCATGCTGTCCACCGCGCTGGCGCCATTGATCTCACCCGCCGTTCCGTCGACACCATCGTCGTCCCCTGTCCTGCTGGCGGTGCTGGCGTGGGTGCGCCGCGAAATCGAAGCCAAGTATGAAGACATCAGCGTGTCTGTCGGTGGCCTAACACTGGCGCAGAAAGGCACCGCGGTGGCCACATCCCAGGGTTTCGGTTCGCTGGCGATCGCCCACGGCGCCAATAGCACCGCCAACGCCACCGGCCTGTTCAGCAGAGCCGTGGTCGCCGGCGAGGATGGCAGCGCCACCGCGGACGGCGCTTTCAACAGAGCCAGCGTCCGAGGTTCTGACAGTAGCGCCGCCGCCATCGGCAGCTGGTTCAATATCGCCCGGGCAGCCGGCAACGGCAGTATCGCCAAGGCTCAGGACGGCCCGTCCAACATCGCATACGTCGTCGGCGACAACGGTACGGCGAGCGCCGAAGGTGTTCTCAACACCGCATTCGTCTCGGGTGAACAATCGCGCGCGGTCGCGGGTCCGGGCACCGGCAACGTCGCCGTCTCGATCGGCGCCAACCTTCTCGCCGAAACCGGACCCGGCCGCGGCAAGATTGTGTTTGGCGAGCCCGTCGATCCCGAAAACAACGCCCCCGTCGCCGAGGGCAGCGGACCCCAGGAAATCGACGAACAAACCGGCACCGTCACCGCCACCCTCGGCTTCACCGACCCCGACGGCGACCCCCTCACCTACACACTGATCGCCACCCCCGAAAACGGCGAAGTCACCATCGACGACGACCTCGGCACCTACACCTACACCCCCGCCACCCGACCCGAAGCCGGCGAACCCGACGGCGCCGACACCTTCACCGTCGCCGCCGCCGACCCCGACGGACTCAGCGCCCAAACCACCATCAACGTCCCCATCACCGCCCAACCCACATCTAACGAGCCAAACACCATCATCGGCACCGTCGAGGTGGGCGAGAACCCCAACTCGGCGAGTGTGACCCCCGACGGCAGCCGCGTCTATGTCGCCAACTTTGGCAACAGCTTCAACCAGGACAACGGCTCGGTGACGGTGATCGATACCTCTGATTCAGCCAATCCCGCTGTGCTGCAGTCAATCCCACTCGATGTCAATCCGACTAACGTCCAGGTCAGCCCGGACGGCCTGCGCGCCTACGTCACCTATGACGGCGTCGTCAACGGCAACGGCCACCTGTTGGTGCTCGACACCAACCCGGACAGCCTGACGTACAACACCGTGATCGGCGACCCGATCGAGGTCGGCGACGGGCCGGACGACCTCGTCTTCAGCCCTGACGGCACCCGGCTCTACGTCCTCAACGGAGCCAGCATCGACGTGTCGGTGCTCGACGCCGACCCCGATAGTCCCACCTTCAACACGGTGATCGGCGGCCCGTTCAACGTCGGCAATGCCTCCCCGTCCTTTTTTGCGCTCACCCCGGACGGCACCCGCCTCTACACAACTCCGTCGTCCTTCGACGTCGTGACGGTGCTCGATGTCGACCCCGACAGCGCGGGGTTCGGCACCAAGATCGGGAACCCGATCCCCGTCGGAGACCTCCCCACCGCCGTGGCAGTAAGCCCTGACGGCCTACGGGTCTACGTCGCCAACGCTATCGACGACACCCTGTCGATGATCGACTCCGACCCGGAGAGCCCGACCTACAACACCGTGATCGGCGACCCGATCCCCGTCGGTGACAACCCCAAGGCAATCGCGTTCACCCTGGACGGAACTCGCGCCTACGTCTCCAACGCCAACGATGGCGTAGTGGTGATACTCGACACGAACCCCGCCAGCCCCACCTTCAACACCGTGATCGACGAGATCACCGTCGAAGATCGTCCGGATGCGCTGACATTCAGCCCCGACGGCGCGCACCTCTACGTCGTCAACGACCGGCCCGAGACCCTCTCGGTGATCTTCGTCGGCTCGCCCCCTCCCGTGTGATGTAACCCCGAAGACGGCTTACGCGCCCCGCTGATCACCGGCGGGGCGCGTACTCGTGTGCGGCATCGCGCTGATTCGGAACTCGCGCCCATCCGCCGGTACCCTTAGGACCCGTGGTCGTCGACAATCTCGCGCTGATGCCCGATTTCATGGACCCGATCAACCTGCTCGGCTACTTCGGCACCTGGGCGCTGATCGGGCTGCTGGTGGTTGTCTTCGTCGAGTCCGGAGTGCTGTTTCCGATCCTGCCCGGCGATTCGCTGCTGTTCGTGGCTGGGATGCTGGCGGCCGGCACCGCCGCCGCAGCCCAGGACGGCACCGTGCAAGCCAACTTCCAGCTCTGGCAGCTGCTGGTGTTCATCCCGATTGCGGCGGTACTCGGCGGCCAGCTGGGCTACTGGATCGGACGCAACATCGGCACCGCCATGTTCAAGCCCAACGCGCGGTTCCTCAAGCAGCGCTACCTCGACGAGGCGCACCTATTTTTCGAGCAACGCGGTCCGTTCGCGATCGTGATCGCGCGGTTCGTACCGATCGTGCGCACCCTGGCCCCCATCACCGCCGGTGCCGCCAAGATGAACTACGCGGTATTCACCCTCTACAACGCCGTCGGCGCCATGGTGTGGGGGATCGGCCTGACCCTGCTGGGGTACTGGCTCGGCCGGTTCGAGGTGATCCAGAGCCTGCTCGAGCCCATCGTCATCGGGATCGTGATCCTCTCGGTCCTGCCGATGGCCTTCGAGTGGTACAAGCGGCGCAAGGCCATCAAACAGGCTTCCGGGGCCGCCGAGCCGGAGCCGACTACCTAAGGTCCCGTCACTGCTCGGAAGTGTCCTCGCCCCGAGCGCCGGCCTCGGCCTCGGCCTCGGCCTCGGCGACGGTATGAGCAGCTTCCATCAGCATCCAACCCGCCAACTGCACCGAGAGGTCGCGTTCGGAAATCTGCGACGAGTTCACCGCGCCTTCAACGAACTGCGCCTCCTTGGTCGCGGCCGTCGGCAGTTCGGCATCTCGATCCCAGAACGCGCTGAACAAGGGCAGGTCCTCGGCGGTCTGACGGTTATCCCAGGCGGCCCGCGCCGAGGCGAGCACCAGCGAACGCGCCGTGCCCCGGGCCTGCTCGTCTTTGAGCCCGCGGAGCGGAAGCGCGGTGGCGACCAGCGCCAGATAACGCGCCAGCACTCCATTGAACAAGCCGCCGTCACCGCCTCCGGCACCCTTGATCACGCCGTCGGGCGCCATGTGCGCGGCCACGGCAGCCACCAGCCGGTGCACTCGTTCGGCATGCCTGACATCGGAGGTGCGGGTAGCGAGCTCGGTTTCCAATCCGAGCACCACGCCCTGACAGTAGGTGTACTGCGCCCGGACCAGCGAGCCTGCCTTGATGCCATCGAACACCAGGTGGGTCTCCTGGTCGATCAGCGTCTCATCGATCCAGTCGGCCATCTGCTGCGCCCGCCGCAGCCGCTTCTCGTGACGGGCCAGGAAGATGCCGGCCGGCCCATTGGCGGGAGCATTGAAGAATTGGTCCTGCTTGCGCCAGGGAATTCCGCCGCCGTCCTCGGGCACCCAGGCATTGAGGAACTGTTCGGCGAGTTTCTCCAGCGCTTTTGGCCGGCCCACCCCGGTCAGCCGGCCGGCGCGTTCCAGCGCCAGTGCCAGCCACGCCATGTCGTCGTAGTAGTCGTTCACCCAGGATCCGAGATTGCGGATCCGGTGTCCGCGAATCTGCCGGGTGATCGACGTCAGACGTTCGGGACGGGGGTCACGTACCTGCGCATCCACCAGGTTGTCCAGCAGGTGGGCCTGCCACCAGTAATGCCAGGTTCGGAAGCGCCGGTGCTGTTTGGCCGCTGGCCAGGCCACCACGCCGAGTTGGGTGCCCGGTATCCCCCACAGCCGCTTGAGGTGCCGCTTTGCGATCGCGGCTTCCGCGCTGGCGGCACGGTTGGCCCACAACTGATCCATGACAGTGATCCTGCCCTAAACCACTGCACACCGGGAGGGGCAGCCCCCACGGTGTACGATGAGACGTTTCTGTCTCATATGAGCTATAGTCGTTGCATGGCGGTCACTCACGATCAGTTGCTGCGCGCCGCGGCCGACTTCCTCGGCCGCCGTCCGAACGCCACGCAGGATGAGATCGCCGCCGCCGTCGGCGTCAGCCGGGCAACGCTGCACCGGTACTTTTCCGGCAGGCGCGCGCTCACCGAGGCGCTCGAGAACCTTGCCGTAGTCGAGATGCGCAAAGTACTGAAAACTGTTCGGCTGCAGGATGGTACGGCCACCGACGCGCTGCGCCGGCTGATCGCGGCATGCCAGCCCGTGTCGCCGTATCTGGCGCTGTTGTACAGCCAGAGCCAGGAACTGGACTTCGACAACACCCAGGAGGCCTGGCTGGAGATCGACACCGAGATCACGGCGCTGTTCCAGCGCGGTCAACACGACGGGGACTTCCGACACGACCTGACCGCAGCCTGGCTCACCGAGGCGCTGTACAGCTTGGTCGGTGGGACCGCCTGGGCCATCCGGGCAGGACGCGTCGCCGAACGCGATTTCGACCGACTCATCACCGACCTGCTGTTGCACGGAGTTCACAGCGCATGACGCACCGCTGGTTCGCCCTCGGCGTCCTCACGATGGCGGTGCTGCTTATCGGGGTCGACGGCACGGTTCTCGCGCTGGCGACCCCGTTCATCAGCGCAGACCTCGCCACCACCGGCACCCAGATTCTTTGGATCGGCGATATTTACTCGTTCGTGCTGGCCGCCCTCCTGATCAGCATGGGAAGTCTCGGCGACCGAATCGGCCACAAGAAGTTACTACTCTGCGGGGCAACAGCTTTCGCTATCATCTCGGCCGTCACCGCGTACTCGACGACACCCCAGATTCTGATCCTGACGCGCGCGCTGCTGGGCATGGCCGGCGCGACGCTGACACCGGCCACGCTGGCGCTGATCCGCGGGCTGTTTCCCGACCAGCGGGAGCGCAGCATCGCCGTCGGCGTATGGGCGGCGGCCTTCTCGGCCGGCGCCGCGCTGGGGCCGGTGGTCGGCGGTGTGCTGCTCGAGCACTTCTGGTGGGGCTCGGTCTTTCTGATCAACATTCCGGTGATGCTGGTTCTGCTCGTCGGCGGCGTCCTACTGCTGCCCGAACACCGCAACCCCGAACCCGGCCCCTGGGATCTGCCCAGCGTGGCGCTGTCCATGCTGGGGATGCTCGGTGTGGTGTACGGCATCAAGGAGGGCTTCACCGGCCTGGCCGACGGTCTGCGTATCGACGCCGTCATCGCCGGTGCCGTCGGTGCGGCCGCGTTGGCCTTGTTCGTGCGGCGCCAACTGCGCCTACCGGTGCCCCTGATCGACGTTCGGCTGTTCGGCAACCCGGTGTTCTCCGGGGTGGTGTCGGCCAACCTGCTGTCGGTGCTGGGCCTGTCGGGGCTGGTGTTCTTCCTGTCCCAGTACTTCCAGCTCGTGCACGGTTACGGCCCGCTCAAGGCCGGTCTGGCCGAGTTGCCCGCGGCGGTCACCGCCACGGCGTTCGGCGTACTCGCCGGCGTGGCCGTGCGCTATGTCTCGCACCGACTGGTACTCACCACCGGCTTGGCCCTGGTCGGTGTCGCGATGGCCTTCCTGGCGACGTCGCTGACGCTGTTCAGGCCCGTCACGCCTTACCTACCGCTGGGCGTGGCGTTGTTCATCGTCGGTGTGGGTCTGGGCCTGGCGTTCACCGTCGCCAGCGACGTGATCCTCGCCAGCGTGCCCAAAGAGCAGGCAGGCTCGGCCGCCGCGGTCTCCGAAACCGCCTACGAACTCGGGATGGCGCTGGGGATCGCAACGCTGGGCTCGATCCTCACCGCCGTCTACCGCACGGTGGTGATCGCGCCCGACGTCCCGGCGGAGGTGGCGGCCCACGCCCGTGATTCGCTACCCGGCGCCATCCAGGCGGCGGCGCAGCTGCCCGGCAAGCAGGGCGCCGAATTGCTCACGGTCACCAAGTCGGCGTTCACCGAAGGCCTTGCCGTCGCTTCCGGGGTCGGTGCGGCGTTGTTGCTGGCAGCGGCGGTGGCCGTGTGGCTGCTGCTGCGACCCCGGCCCGGGGGCGCCGACATCCCGGCTTCATCACCAGGCGCGGCCCAGATCGGCGTGCTGGCGGATCCAGGTGTGCATGGCGATCCCGGCCGCGACCGCTGCATTGATGCTGCGGGTGGAGCCGAACTGGGCGATAGAGACCGTCGAGTGCGCGCCGGCGGCTGCTTCGGCGGTGATGCCCGGCCCCTCCTGGCCGAAGACCAACAGGCAGTCCCGCGGCAAGGTGACGTCTTCGATGCGCTCTGCCCCGGGGACGTTATCGACGGCGACGACGACCAGCCCGGACTGAGCGGCGAAGTTCAGCAGATCGACGGTCGTCTCGTGGTGGCGCAGCCGTTGATAGCGGTCGGTGACCATGGCCCCGCGGCGGTTCCAGCGCCGGCGGCCGACGATGTGTACCGTGTCGACGGCGAAGGCGTTCGCGGTACGCACGACCGCGCCGATGTTCGCGTCGTTACCGAAGTTCTCGATCG
>JAGQTR010000156.1 GCA_020438915.1 Mycobacterium sp. | reverse complement strand
TCACCATGGCGTTCGCCATCACCGAGCCCGACGCCGGGTCGAACTCGCACAAGATCACCACGACCGCGCGTCGGGACGGCAGCGACTGGATCCTGTCCGGGCAAAAGGTCTATATCTCCGGGGTGGACCAGGCGCAGGCGGTACTCGTCGTCAGCCGCACCGCAGAAGCAAAAACGGGGAACCTTCGGCCGGCGTTGTTCGTGGTTCCCACCGACACACCGGGTTTCACGTTCACCAAGATCCCGATGGAAATCGTCAGCCCGGAGTTCCAGTTCCAGGTCTTCATGGATGAGGTGCGCCTGCCGGCCGATGCGCTGGTCGGTTCGGAGGACGCGGCGATCGCACAGCTGTTCGCCGGGCTGAACCCCGAACGCATCATGGGCGCCGCCAGCGCAGTGGGCATGGGCCGCTTTGCAATAGACAAGGCGGTCGACTACGTGAAGTCGCGGCAGGTGTGGAAGACGCCGATCGGTGCGCATCAGGGACTCTCGCATCCGCTGGCGCAGAACCACATTGAGATCGAGCTGGCCAAGTTGATGATGCAGAAGGCAGCCAGCCTCTACGACCTCGGCGACGACGGGGGCGCGGCGGAAGCCGCGAACATGGCGAAGTACGCCGCAGGTGAGGCATCGGTTCGCGCCGTCGACCAAGCAGTTCAGTGCCTTGGCGGCAACGGTCTGACCAAGGAGTACGGCATCGCCTCGGTGCTCACCGCCTCACGACTGGCGCGCATCGCACCGGTCAGCCGCGAAATGATCCTCAACTTCGTTTCGCAGACGTCCCTGGGTCTGCCCCGGTCGTACTGATGAACACCCTGGTCCAATACCGCACCGACGGCCCGGTTGCGCGGCTCACACTGGACTCGCCGCACAATCGCAATGCGTTGTCCACTGCGCTGGTCGAACAATTGCACGAGGGTTTGTCACGAGCCGCGACCGAGCAGGGTGTGCGGGTGGTGGTACTCGGTCACACTGGCGGAACCTTCTGCGCGGGAGCCGACCTCAGCGAGGCTTCAACCGACGGTGAGGCCCGCGATCCCGCAGATCTGGTCGCCGACCGCGCACGAGAACTGACCCGGCTCTTACGGAGAATCCTCGAGTTGCCATTACCGGTCATCGCAGCCATCGACGGTCACGTCAGGGCCGGCGGTCTGGGCCTGGTCGGCGCCTGCGACATCGTCGTCGCCGGGGGCTCCAGCACGTTCGCCCTCACCGAGGCCCGTATCGGGGTCGCGCCGTCGATCATCTCGTTGACCCTGCTGCCGAAGATGACTGCCCGCGCCGCCGGCCGCTACTTCGTCACCGGCGAAAAGTTCGGCAGCGCCACCGCTGCGGAGATGGGACTCATCACCGTCGCGGCCGACGACGTCGCGGCGGCGCTCAGTGAGTTGACTTCGGCGATCGCCCTGGGTTCGCCACAGGGTCTTGCCGAGTCGAAGGCCCTGACGACCGCAGCCATCCTCAACGACTTCGATCGGCAGGCTGAGGAACTGACTCACCGCTCTGCGCAGCTATTCGTCTCCGACGAGGCGCAGGAAGGAATGCTGGCATTCCTACAAAAGCGCCCGCCCAACTGGGTCGGGTGACGCTTACGGTTTGGTCAACTTCCTTGCATGTGCCCACGTTCGTCGTAGGCTCGTAAGCGATGTGCGTATGTGTGATGACCAGCAGGACCCGGTGAACAAGCCCGTGTCGCGGCACGGGTCGATGAACGCCGCCGACACCGACCGGATTCAGATTGCTCAACTGCTGTCGGATGCCGCGGCGTCGGGCAAACTGCAACTCAACGAGTACGAAGACCGCCTGAACAGGGCTTACGCAGCGCAGACCTACGAAGAACTGGACCGGTTGTCCGCCGACCTTCCCGGTGCGGTGACCCAGGGCCGCGGTGGTATGTGCCATCCGGCCCCGTCGACGTTGCTGCTGGCGATCCTGACCGGGTTCGAACGCCGTGGCCGTTGGAATGTGCCTCAGCGGCTGACCACCTTTGCCTTGTGGGGCGGCGGTGTGGTCGACCTGCGCTACGCCGACTTCACCTCTCCCGACGTCGAGATCCGGTCCTACTCGATCATGGGCGGGCAGACGATCGTGGTGCCGCCCGAGATCAACGTCGACCTGCAGGGGGTCGGGGTGATGGGAACCTTCGACCAGAGCGTCGCCGCCGGCGGTGCGCCCGGTGCGCCGTGTGTCCGGATCCGCGGCTTCGCACTGTGGGGCCGCGTCAATGTCAAGCGCCGGAAGCGCACCGAAACCGCCTGAACCCACCGCTGCGTGCCACAGTGCTCTGGGTCGCGGTGTTCTATTCCGGGTTCAGCGGCGACGTTTCGCACTCAAGTAGTCACCGACCACCGCGGCACCCAGTCCGTCCAGGTCGGGTACCACCACCCGGCCCCCCACCCGGCGGGCCACCTGGTCGATGAATCGCGCCAGCCCCGGGTCGCTGCCGAGCCGAAAGATCGTCACCTGTGCTCCCAGGCGGGCGATCTCGTCGAAGCCCTTCACCGTGTGGGCGATGGTGCGGGGATGTGGTGGGTAGTCGAAAAAAACCGAACTGCCGCTGCCGTCGAAATCCTCGAGATGCGCAGTCGGTTCACCGTCGGTGACGATGAGTACCACCGGCTGCGCATTGGGGTGCCGGCGCAGGTGCCGGCCGGCCAGCGCCAAGGCGTGGTGCAGGTTGGTGCCCTGTTCGTAAACGCCCTCAAGACCGGTCAGCTCGGCGGCGGTAACAGTGCGCGCATAACGGCCGAACGCGACGATCTGCAGCGCATCGGAACGGAACCGGGTGCTGATCAGATGACTGAGCGCCAGCGCCGTGCGCTTCATCGGCAGCCAACGGTTTTCCATCACCATCGAGAAGGAGGTATCGACCAACAACGCCACCGCCGCCTGGGTACGAGTCTCGGTCTCGGAGATCTCGACATCCTCGACCTCAATGCGCAACGGAAGCTCCTGCCCCACACCAGCCTGCCGCAACACCGTGTTCGTCAGTGTCCGGGTGACGTTCCACGGCTCGGTATCGCCGAACTGCCAGGGTCGGGTCGCGCCGGTCAGCTCGCCCGCAGCACCGGCGCGCCGGGTGTCGCGCTCGCCGTGCCGTCCCGATAGTTGTTGTGCCACGTCGCGCAAAGCCGCCTGCCCGAGTTGGCGCATGGCTTTGGGAGACAGCCGCCACCGCCCGTCCGCCCCGCGGTCCATGAAACCCTGATTCATCAGTGCGCGTTCCAGCTCGGCGAGGGTGCGCGCATTGACAGCAGCGTCGTCCCCCAGCTGACGGGCCAGCATGTCGAGGTCGACGTCATCCATGGAGGCCCCGGCATAGCTCTGAGACAGCTGCTCGGCCAGCTGCTCGAGCTCGGCGATATCGGCCAGCGCCTGGGCACCCTCCCCCATGCCCAGCGGGTCGCCGCCTGAAAACCGCTGGGAGCCAGTCCAGTCCTCGCCGGGCCGTGCGGCCTGCAGATGTCCGTCGAGGCGGCTCAGTGCGTTCATCAACGACGGCGACCCGAAAGCCTGCTGCGCCAACGCATCCAGCTCCGCACGCTGCTGTTCGGAGAGGCTGTTGCGGAACCGCTGCGCGGCCGCCGCCCGGCTGGCCAGCGAGTCCAGCAGCTCGTCGACGTTCTTCGGATTCTCGGGGAAGAACTGGCCGTGCTTGGCCATGAAATCCTCGAAATCCTGTGGCGAGTCCTCGCCTTTGGCGTGCTTGTCCAGCAGGTCGTTGAGGTCGTCGAGCATGTCGTTGACGCGCTGGCGGTCCTCGTCGGTGGCATTCTCCAGCGCCTGCTTCATACCGGCGAACCGCTGATCGAGCAGCTCACGACCGAGCAAATCCTTGATCTGCTCGTACTTTTCGCGCGCCTCCGCCGAACGCCAGTCGTATTCCGATAGCTCCTGCACCGCTTTGGCCGGAGACGACGAAAGTGACTCCAGCTGCAGCTCCCCAAACCGGGCATCGTCATCGAGGGCGCGCGCCAGCTCTTTGCGCTCGGCGAGCACTGCCTCGTCGAGCAGCTTCTTGATGTCGGCCAGTGTGCCGTCGAGGTTGTTGCGCTGCAACAGTTCCCGCCTACGCCGGTTGGCTTCGGCCGCCAGTCTGTCGGCACCGGGAATGTTCGCCGATCCGCGCCTGAGCAATTCCGACAGTGCCCGACGCGGAGATGTGCCCTCCATGACGTCCTGCCCGATCGCCTCGAGTGCCTCGCGCAGGTCGACCGGGGGCGCCAGCGGATCGGGACCGCCGGTGTAGCGGGAATACCGTGTGCTCCTAGCCATAGACGGTTTCGCCGTCGTCGGAGACCTTGTCGATACGTTTGGCGAGGTAGAGCGCCTCGAGCGCCAACTCGATTGCGGCCGCACGCTGGCCGTCGGATTGGGCGTCGAGCCGACGCTGGATCTCGGCTACCGCGGGCACCTCGGGAAGCGCGGCCAGCACGTCGCGTGCCGACACCCGCGCCCCAGTGGTGACAGGCGAACCATGCTCGATCGCGGTGACGATCGGCCCCACGTCGATCCCGCCGAGCAAGCGCTGGGCGGTCTCGGCCGTGGCCCGCCGTAGCAGGTGCTCGAGCACGGCCTGCTCACGTCCCTCCTCGCCGGATTCGAACTCCAACTTGCCGCGGAGCACATCGATCACCGTCCCAAGGTCGACAACGCGTGCAACGGGATCCTGTTCGCCGAGCACAGCGGCCCGATGGCGCGCGGACGCCGCAACGGTCTCAGCCCCCGCGATCGCGAACCGCGCGGAGACCCCGGAGCGCTGGTCTATGGAGTTCGATTCCCGCAGACTGCGGGCGAACCGGGCCAGAATCTGCAGCAGATAGTCGGGCACCTCAGCGGCCAGGTGGGCCTCCTGGTTGATGACACCCACCTCGGCGTCGAGTTCGAGCGGGTAGTGGGTGCGGATCTCGGCGCCGAACCGGTCCTTGAGCGGGGTGATGATGCGTCCGCGGTTCGTGTAGTCCTCCGGGTTGGCGCTGGCGACGACCAGTACGTCCAGCGGCAGCCGCAGGGTGTAGCCGCGCACCTGGATGTCGCGTTCCTCCATCACGTTGAGCATCGCCACCTGGATGCGCTCGGCCAGGTCGGGGAGTTCGTTGACGGCGACGATGCCGCGATGCGCCCGCGGGATCAGACCGTAGGCGAT
>JAGQTR010000155.1 GCA_020438915.1 Mycobacterium sp. | reverse complement strand
CAAATCCTGCCCCCGCCACCAAATCGCAAGGAACTCCAGGCCTTTCTGGCCTGGGGTTTCTGCGTTCTACCGGATCAGGCGGCCTTCCTCCGGTTGTTCCCACGACGTTCCACCGAGGTCTTCCCGGCCCGCCGGGTGGCCTTCTTCTTGGTCGACGGGCGCGGCTCGGCGAGCCGTTCGGCGGTGCGGGCCGCGTCGGCCTGCATGCCGGGCAGGACGTGCTGGTAGGTCTCGAGCGTGTGGGCGATGTGGGCGTGGCCTAGCCGTTCGCTGACGACTTTCACCGGGACACCTTCCTTGATGAGCAGTGTGCCGTGTGTGTGGCGCAGGTCATGGAACCGGATCGGCGGAACTTGGGCGTTGTGCACGATCCGTCGGAACGCTTGGTAGAGCGCGTGGGGGTGGACTGGCTCGCCGTGGCCGTCGCTAAACATCCAGTCGTCGGCCAGGTCGATGCCGACTGCGGCGAACTCTGCGGCCTGGTAGGCCCGCCATCCTTCGAGCACGGCGATGGTTGTCTCGTCGAGTTCGATGGTCCGGCGGGCGGTCTTGGTCTTGCCGCGGGTCTGGTGGACCTCGTAGCCGACGGCGACGAGCCCTCGGTTGAGGTGCAGCCGCTTCTTGGTGACGTCGACGTCGGACCACTTCAGACCGAGGACCTCGTTTCGACGCATTCCGGTCATAGCGGTGAGCCAGTAGATCGGGAAGAAGCGGTGCCCGGCGGCGGTGCGCAGCAGTTGACGGAGCTGCTCTTCGGTCAAGGCCTTGCCTTCGGTCCTCTGGAGGGACCGTTGCTTGGGGGCACGGGCCACGAGCGCCACGTTGCGGGTCACCAGGCCTCGTCGGTGCGCGTCGGTGAGCGAGCCACGGATGATGAGGTGGATCTCGTACACCGTCTTCGGGGCGAGCCCACGGCCCGTCTCTGGATGCAGGAGCATCTCGTAGAGTGCTTCGATCTGCTGGTACCGCAGTCTACGGATTCTGGTGCGTCCGAGCACCGGAAGGATGTGCAGCTGCACGTTGCGCTTGTAGCCCCGGTAGGTGCTCGTCGCGAGGTGAAGCTCCTTGGCGGGTAGCCACTGGCTGGTCAGATAGGCGCCGAAGGTCAACGATCGCACTGCGTCGGTGCGCTTGGTCTCCTCCGCGGCGAGCTTCTTGGCGAGACGTTCGGCTTCGGCCCGGTCAGTGCCGGCGGGATGCCAGCTACGGCGTTCCTTGCCGGTCACCGGATCAAGACCCTGGTAGATAACCGCGTAGAAGCGACCACGGCGCTGTGCCACATATCCATCCATGATGTTCCTCCTTCAAGGCGTAGATCCCGGCGATCGGGACCCGTAGGAACAATCGGTAGAACGGGTGTCCAACCGCACTCGGCTTACCGAAGCGGGCGAAAGCCGGCCAGGAGCCCGATTCCTCCTTTGCCGCAAACCCGGCGGAACGCGAACGAGAAGCGACTAGCGTCCGTCGGCGTGCGAAGGATTCTCGTCTTCGGTTTGATGCTGGTTCTTCTGGGTGCCTCATGCAGCGATTCGAGCGGCGGTGAGACCGGTGCCGACGCTCCGAGCAGTAGCACGACCAGGAACACAGAGAGCGAACCGACGAGCGGATGTGGGACCGATGGCCAACCGAAACCCGGGACTGAACGCATCGAGGTGGCCGATGACGGCCCGGACCGTGGCGGTGCGCGCGAACTCGAACGTGTCATTCCGGATTCCTATGACGGCATCTCGCCGCAACCGTTGGTGCTCAGCCTGCACGGCTTCACCTCGACCATCGACCAGATCGACCTCTTCTCAGGCTTGCCCGCGGCAGCGAACTCCCGCGGCTTCGTGCTCCTCACGCCCCAGGCACTGCCGGCGACCCTGCTCATCGGCGACACCGAGATCGAGGCCCCGTTCTGGAACGTGCTGCCCGAACAGGCTGACGACATCGAAGGCGCGAAGGACGACATCGGATTCCTTCTCGGGCTCATCGATGACACGGTCTCAGAACTGTGCATCGATCCTGACCGGGTCTACGTCACCGGGAACTCCAACGGCGCCGGAATGTCGGCCGCCCTGGCATGCGCCAGCCCCGGCCGGTTCGCCGCCATCGCTCCGGTGTCAGGGATCAACCTGGCCGGAACCTGCGACGATCTGGCTCCCGTATCGGTGATCACCTTCCACGGTGACGCAGACCCACTCGTCAACCATGAGGGCGGCAGTGCGGTGTCGGCCGAACTGGACGTGCCCTCGGTACCCGACCAGACAGCTGCCTTTGCGGCGGCGGGCGGATGCGATCCGGACCCCGAGACCTCGATGCCCCAGGACGACATCGAGGAATCCCGTTGGACCGGCTGTGAGCCGGGCATCGGTGTCGAGCTGTTCACGGTCATCGGCGGTGGTCACACCTGGCCAGGAATGCTGAACTACGTCGACACGTCGAGCCTGACAGCGTCGGGCGACAGTCAGAAGTTGGCCGAGATTGCAGGTGTCGACCTGGCCGTGATCGCTGGCCACATGACCACCAGCATCGAAGCGACGAATCTGATGCTCGACTTCTTCGAGGCCCACCCGCGTCCGTGAGCGGACTAGATGTTGTGCCCTGGGACGTTGTTGAC
>JAGQTR010000154.1 GCA_020438915.1 Mycobacterium sp. | reverse complement strand
CGGGGGTGTCGAGCAGCATCCGGATGCCGTTGCCCAGCAGGTTCACCGTGGTCTCGAAACCGGCGGCCAGCACCAGGCCGGCGGTCGCCTGCAGTTCGCGCTGCGAAAGCCGGGCACCTTCGGCGGCGTCCCGGCTGGCCTGGATCAGCTGGCTCATCAAATCGTCGCCGGGGTTACGGCGCAGTTGCTCAAGGTGCTCACCCAGCCAGCTGTTGAACCCGACGATGCCCTCGTGCACCTGCATGTACTGGCGCCAGGACAGCCCGATGTCCAGGCTGGGCGCTCCGAGCTCACCAAAGTGCAGGATGTGCTGCCGGTCACCCTCGGGGACCCCCAGGATGTCGCTGATCACCGCGACGGGCAGCTGGGAACAGTACCGAGCGACTACGTCTACCTCGCCGGAGACCCCGTCGAGATCGTCGAGTAGTTGGTCGGCGGTCTGCTGCACCCCGTCGCGCAACGCCGCGACGGCCCTGGAGGTGAACACCGAGGACACCAGCTTGCGGCAGCGGGTGTGGTCGGGCGGTTCGATCGACAGCAGCGACGGCGGTTCAATCGGATGAAGCAGCCCCGGGTGGGTCTTGCGGTTGATCCAACGCAGCGGGGCGGGTAGGCCGGAGCCGAGCGCTGAGACGCGGAAGTCCTCGGAGCGCAGGACCTCGCTGGCGACCTGGTGGTCGACTGTCATCAAGACGGCGCGGCACCGAACGAGCGGGCCACGGTCGCGCAGTTCGTCGGCGAATGCTGCCGGATCGGCGCGCACTGCGGGGTCGGCGATCAACCGAGCCTGCGGATCCCCGTCGCGGCGGGCACCGATCTTCGACAACGCGCGGATCACACCGTGCAGAGCCAACCAACGGATCCGGTGCTGCAGATCGACGGCCATCACTCGAGCTTAAGCAGAGGCCGAAGATCGTCCAAGCGATCGAAGAGGTGCCAGATGTAGGACGACGTCCCATTCTCCCGGTGGCCGTGCAGGCTAGTCAGCTCGGGGTCGTTGCAGTAGCTGTCGAAGGCCTCCTTGGAGTCCCACTCGACCAGGATCATTACCTTGCGCGGTTCGATGTCACCGGTGGCCGATTCGCGGAACCGCCCCAGAGCGACAACACGTCCGCCGTGTTTGGCGACTTCGGAAGGTGAGCGTTTGGAGTAGGCCAGGTACTCGTCATTGTCGGCGAGATCGAACAGGTTCAGCGCGTACACCGTCATGGTGGCGACGCTACGCCGCAAACAGTGCCCCCGCCTGAGTCGTCCTTCAGCGAGTAGCTACGCCATCCCGACCACCGAGGCGCCGGATGCTAGCCGGAGCAGAAGATCAGGAAGCAGTCTGCGCCTCCGGAACCGCCGCCACCGCCGGGTGAGCTACCTGGACTGCTCGACCCGCCTGAGGATCCGGATCTACCAGAGCCACCCGACCCGCGACCGAAGTCGGGGGACCCCGGGCTGCGACTGCTGCCCGAGGAGCCCGAACCGGAGCCACCGCCGGAACTGGAGCGCGAGCCGCTGGAGCCCGACCCGCTGGAACTGGAACCGCTGGAACTGGAACCGCTGGACGGCTGGGGCACTTGAGGCACCTGCGGTGTTTGCGGGACCTGGGGCGTCTGGGGGGTCTGCGGGGTCTGGGGCACCTGCGGGGTCTGGGGCGTCTGCGGGGTCTGGGGCGTCTGCGGGGTCTGGGGCACCTGCGGCTGGCTCGGCTGTTGTGACGGGGGTTCCCACGGCGCTTCGGACTCGTCCGGCGATTCCGATTCGTTGGGGGTCCACGTCCAGTCGTCCTCCGGCGGAGTCCACTGCGTCCACTGCGGCCACTGCCATTGTGGTTGTGGCGCAACGATCACCGGTGGTGGTACCACCACCGGCGGTGCGACCACCGGAGGCGCAACCACCGGGGCGGGCGCTGGCGCGGGTGCGGCCGGCGCGGGAGCCGGCGCGGCAGGGGCAGGGGCGGGGGGCTGCTCTACGAATACCGTCCGTGGCGCCTGTACCGGAGCTTGCTGAACGACCGGTATCGGCGCTTTGATGGTCTCGGCCGGTGGCGGAGCGACCGGCTGCTGCGCCTCCTGGACCGGCGCCGGCACCTGGCTACTGGGCACGATGATGTTCTCGGCCGGACTGGGGCGTTGATCGGCGGTCGGACGAATGCTGACGGCCAACGAAATGGCCAGCGCCACAACGCCGATAACGAAAACAGAAGTCAGCGCGCTGCCGACAAGCAGGAATGGCTTGCGCTCCTCCTCCACCGGTCGGGACTGGGTTTGGGCGAACTCGTCGACCACGTCCTCTATCGGTGGGGCACCCGCAGGCGCCAGTTGCGTCTCAGCTCCGGCCAGAGCTGCGTTCGCCGACCCCGCCGTGACGCCGTCCGGATCCTGGGAATAGGCGAGCCCGACCGTGGTCGCCTCGAACGTGGGCGCGGTGGCTGACGCCAGCGCCGCTCCGCGAGCCAACGCCAACTCGGCGTCCTCGGGGGCATTGACCGGGATGGATACCAGGTGCTCCAGGTGTGCCTTCACTGAGCCGATGTCGACGCCGGAACCGACCACGAAAATACCCTGCGGCGGGACCTGCTGAGCGGCGACAGCCTCGGCCATCTCGGCCAGCACGGCCATCGCGTCCGCACTGTGCAACGTGCGGCTGAGGATCTTGACCACCGACCCGTCGTCGGTCTGCACCACAGAAAGCGTCGCGGTGTCTCGATTGACGAACAGCAGGGCGGTGGTGTCGTATCCGACCGCACGGCCGACCGCCTGGGCCAACGAGGCCGCGGCGTGGCCCTCCGCCACCAGCATGACGTCGTCGATACCGTCGCCGGCCAGCGCATCGCGCAGTGCGGACGCTTCGGCGTGGTCACTCCACGTGACACCGATCGACTTGAGGTGATGCCCGCCGGCCCTCGCGCTCTCCCTGGTGCCGAGAACCGCCGACACAACCTGCCCGGCGACGTTTGCTGAACCACCCGTCGAGGCAACCTCGAAAACGTCATGATCGACGGTCACACCATCGGCATTTTCGCCCTCGACCAGCACCATGCGGACCGTCGTAGGCGTCATAGACACACCCAATACGATGTCCACAGATCCTCCACATCTGTTTGCTACAACTATCTGTCGCCGTTACTCATTCAGCCACGACAAAGCCGACGACTTGATAGTTCATCGTCCCCACCAGCTTCGCCGTTACACCGGAGAGCGTTAGCTGGGTGACCCCGAGAGTGACCGTACTCGCGAACCGACAACTCCGCCTCAGGCGGTGTGAAGGTCCACCGGCCCGGCGTCAGTCTTCGGCGACGTTCACCGGTCGCACGCCGGGACCCAACATTCCTGGGCGCCGTGCCGGCAGATGTCCGTGCACACCCTCGGCGTACGCGGTTTCCGCGTGCTGAGTGAAGTCGACACCGGCGGTTTCGTCCTCGGCGCTGACACGAAAGCCGAGGATCCGTTCGATCAGCCAGGCCAACGCGTAGGAGACCGCGAACGCGTACACGGCGACCACGACCGCGGCGAATAGCTGCTTGCCCAGCTGCAGGAAGCCGCCTCCGTAGAACAGGCCCTCGGGCCCCGCCGTCATCACCTCGGTGGCCAGCAAACCGATCAACAGCACACCGACGACACCACCGACGAAATGCACACCGACCACATCGAGGGAATCGTCGTAATTCCACCGGAACTTCAGGCCGATCGCGAAGGAGCAGACGATCCCGGCGGCAACACCGACGACGGCAGCACCGAGTGGGTTCACAGTTCCGCAGGACGGCGTGATCGCGACCAGTCCGGCGACCACACCCGAGGCGGCCCCGAAGGTGGTCGGTCGCCCGTCGCGAACCTGCTCGACCGCCAGCCAGCCGAGCATGCCGAGACAGCCTGCCACGAGGGTGTTCAGAAAAATCGCGGCTGCGGTTCCATCGGCGGCCAGCGCGGAACCGGCATTGAATCCGAACCAGCCGAACCAGAGCAGTCCCACTCCCAGGAGCACGAACGGCAGATTGTGCGGTCGCATGGCGTCTGCCTTGAACCCGATCCGGGGACCCAGCACCAGTGCCAGTGCCAGTGCAGAGGCCCCGGAGACGATCTCGACGACCAGGCCGCCGGCGTAATCCAGCACCCCGATTTCGGCCAGCCACCCACCCGGACCCCACACCCAGTGTGCGACCGCGGCATACACCACGATCGACCAGATCGGGACGAACACCATCCAGGCCGCGAACTTGGCGCGGTCCGCGATCGCCCCACTGACCAGGGCGGCGGTGAGGATCACGAAGCTCAGTTGGAAGGTGACGTACAGCAGTTCAGGTATCGAATCGCGCACGGTGGTCGGATCGATCCCAACCATGCCGAGGTGCGACAGGTTGCCGATCAGACCTGCGCCGGCATCCTCGGAGAACGCCACGGTGTAGCCCACCAACAGCCAGGCCACAGTGCACAACGGGATGGCGATGAAGCTCATCATGATCATGTTCAGCACGCCGGTGGCGCGGACCATGCCTCCGTAGAAGATGGCCAGGCCGGGAGTCATCAGCAGCACGAGCGCGGTGCTCGCCAGCAGCCAGGCAGTTGCGGCAGGATCGATCTGTGGCAATTCGGGCCCCCTAAACGGTCCCGCAGAGCATAGGCGTCCGCCTCAGCGGGACCTGAGGAAGTTCTGGTAGGAGCGCGACGGAGTGGGACCGCGCTGACCCTGGTACTTGCTGCCGGCCTTGGAGCTTCCGTAGGGATGCTCGGCGGGACTGGTCAGACGCAGTAGGCAGAGCTGGCCGATCTTCATGCCGGGCCACAGCGTGATCGGCAGGTTCGCGACGTTGGACAGTTCGAGGGTGATGTGCCCGGAAAACCCTGGATCGATGAACCCGGCCGTCGAGTGGGTCAGCAGCCCGAGCCTGCCCAGCGAGGACTTGCCTTCCAACCTCCCGGCCAGATCGTCGGGCAACGTGCAGCGTTCCAGAGTCGCGCCGAGCACGAACTCGCCGGGATGCAGCACGAACGGCTCCTCCACCTTGGGCTCGACAAGCGTAGTCAGGTCGTCCTGGCGCTCGGCGGGATCGATATGGGTGTAGCGGGTGTTGTTGAAGACCCGGAAGAGGTTGTCGAGTCGCACGTCGACGCTGGACGGCTGGATCAGGTCGTCATCGAAAGGATCGACACCGAGCCTTCCGGCCTGGATCTCGGCGCGGATGTCGCGGTCG
>JAGQTR010000153.1 GCA_020438915.1 Mycobacterium sp. | reverse complement strand
CGGTGTACACCGCGTCGCCGCTGCGATGCACCACTAGCCGCAGTCCGTGAGGGTTGTCCGGGCCGCAACCCATGCAGGTCGTGGTGTGCGAGGGCAGCCGCTCCGGCGGCAACACGCTTTTGGGCACCATCACCCCCCAATACGATCGGTTTCGCTGCGCTACCGTTAGTACCACACTGCTAGACTGCCAGGACAACATCGCGTGAAAATCGACCGCCCGAGGTGAATGAGTGAGCAACAGTCAGTCAGCGCCAGTCCCTGACGATGACGTGGACCCGCGGCGCATCCGGTCACGCACCCGGCTGCTGGATGCTGCGGCAACGCTACTGAGCACCGGTGGGGTGGAAGCGGTCACTATCGATGCCGTCACCAAAGCATCCAAAGTGGCCCGAACCACGCTGTACCGCCACTTCCACAGTTCGTCGCATCTGCTCGCAGCCACGTTCGAACGCCTACTTCCGCAAGTGACCACTCCGGCACCGACCAGCGGACCCCTCCGTGAGCAGCTGATCGAATTGCTCAGCCGCCAAGCCGCACTCTTCAACGACGCACCGCTGCATGTCACGACACTCGCGTGGCTCTCATTGGGGCCCACCGGCTCCAATAACGAAGCTGATGACCGCCACACATCGGGGGCGCTACGGGCCCGAGTCGTTGACCAGTACCGTCAACCATTTGACGCCATACTCACCAGCCCGAGAGCACAAGCCGAACTCGACGACTTCGACCGGGAACTGGCGCTCTGCCAACTCGTCGGACCACTCGCCTTCGCCCGAATGACCGGGCTTCGCACCATCACTCACAATGACTGCGCGAACATCGTCGATGACTTCCTCGCCGCCCACCGCAAGACCGATAGCGACGCCAAAGAGTCGAAGATCGCCACCAAGAAGACGGGCCGCCCCGCGCGCTTAGCTCGCTAGGCACAACGAAATCACAGCGTCCAGCCGGCTGGTCTTCGGGCTCTTTTCGCCTTCTCGCAAATCGCGTCGGCGATGGCATCGAAGGGCCGTTCGGCGCCGTCATCGGCGAGGCCGTGTGCGCAGATTCCATGGGCATCCGCGTGACGATTCGTGCCGGCAAAGTGAGTGCACCACCCCAGCGTTCGGACCGCCGTTTCCCGCGTTGAGAACTCTTCCCCCTACGTCCGTGAGGTGTCTCGCAGGCAACTCCTCCCATCCGCGGTCTCGCACTGCTTGGGGCGCGGGGTGTCCGCGCCGAGGATCTTTACCCGAATATCGTCCGTCGTTGAATGATCGTGCTGGCCCCGGAGTGCAAGAGGTGTGTGCCTGTCTGGCCGTTGCCGCTTGGCCGTGCGTGAAGGCGGCAACACGCCCTCGGAAACGGCACGTCGGGATCACGTGCGGTTGAGTAGCCCTCGGGGAGCCTGTCGTTGGCTCGCTTTACTTTGGGCGAATATGGCTGTGGTGGTGGCCGCCGACAGGAGCGGGGTCCTATCGTTCGGCCGTGGATAGAAAAACGCGTACCGACAATGCCGACGCCGAACGGGAGTTGGCCAATATGGCCGATGGCGTGATCCTCACACGTGCACTGGCTGGCGTTGCCGAGGTGCAAGTGTGGAAGCTCGAGACTCTCTCGGCGGCTGGCGATGACATCGATGACCATGAGCGCGTTGAGGCTTCGGCGGAACTCACCATGTCTCTGTGCACGTACAGCAAGCAGGTGAAGCAGATGGTTGATTCCGGACAATCGTTGGCCGACATCGCCCACCTAACGGGCCTGGAAGTCGATGAGCTTCGGCTGGCTGTGTCGTACGCGCCTTGACCGGTGGCTACATAGGCCTCGGGGCTGTGCCTGTTGGCGAACGCACACGAATCTGGGTTGTAGGCGAATGTGGCTGTGGTGGTGGACTATTTCGTCCGTCGGTTCGTAGGTTGCAGGCATGGGAGCGAACGAGAAGCTGAAGGCCCGGTATCGGGCGGTCGAACTGCAGCGCAAGAAGAATGCTTCGCGGGCTCGGCGGGATCGCGCCAATGCGTCTGATGCCGAGTCGATCCGTGCAATGCTGCACAGAGTCGGTGCTGTTGATTCATGGGAGCGCAAGCGTTTTGACCAGGCGGCGGAGAACATCCGTGCTGATGCCGTAAAGCGCAGGGCCGGTCACTTTCGTGGTCTGCAGGCGCTGGTCGGGCAGATGCGTGGTCGTGGTCTGACCTTCGCGCAGATCGCTGAGCTTGTCGGTGTCGATGTCCGTGAGATTCAGGCACAGCTGCGCCGGGCCGGGGGCGAGGGTGGACATGATTCGGCAATCTCCCCGGCAGCACGTTCGAGAGCTGCTGATGTCGTACCCGAAGGCGCTGCAGTCAACGATGATCCGATCTGTGATGGTGTTGAAAGAAATGAGAGCGAGGGCGGTGCCTACGATCCGACTCGGTGTGTCCGCTGCGATGCGGTGATGCTCGATGAGGACGCCACTCCTAGACGTGGCCGACGCCGGCTGTATTGCTCGGATACGTGTCGTCGGGACGCATCGGCGGCCCGTATCGCCGCACAGCGATACGGGGCGCCGATTCGCGTGATCGAAGTCCCGAAAGCCGCTGCATCGCAGAAGCAATCTGCGGGAACACCCGAGCCGCACCGGCCCGTCGCACCGGTGGATGCCGCCAACAGGGTCCTGGACGATGGCGAGGCTTTACGCGGGTTGCTTACTCGCTTGGCAGAGCAGGCTCGGCTCAAGAAACTTGATCGTGCCACGCTGACGGCTGCCCGTGACCTGTCCAATGCCGTTCATCCGCGCCGTAGTTGGTGAGAAGTCAGCTGATTCGGCGAGGGCCATTTCTATGGGGACGTCGTGCGGCGGGACTGCGCCCGGTCATGCTCGCGACGGTACGGCCAGCGGTGTGCGTAACCGTCTGAGCGAGGTCATCGGCTAGGTACTCGATGCTGGCCTCCAACTCGTAAACGGCGTCCTTTCGTGCTTTGGTGATCATCGTTGATGCGTACTCATGATGAGGCAAGTACCCGTTCTGCCGGCCGAAATCGTCGATCATGACGTCGATGGCGTCGTCGAACCGGGTGGCCAATCGTTGGGCTTCGGTGTCGGCGCGTTCCTCGATGAACTCATCGCGCTCGTCCGGGGTCCAGGATGGCGGGAACCGCAGATGCGTCCGGTATAGGTCGCGGATCGCCGCATCAAGCCGGCCGGAGAATACGATCTCGGGCCAATCGCTGACCGCGGCAGTGGCCAAGTTCTCCAGGTCGTCATCAAGGCTCATCGCAGCTGCTCCCTCTCGGCTGCTCCTGATACTGCCTGCAGGCACCGACAGCTCGTCGAATCTGGACCGCGGGGTGCCGTTATGCGGAGAGGTCGTCGCGGCGCTCGTCGGCGCTAGAAGTGGTCGGGTTCTCTCGGGCGGGCGCTGCGGGGGGACTGGGCCGTAGCAGCGAGGGACGCGAGGGCTGCGAGGCTTGATGGGCAGCCACATCTTTGTGTGGTGGATAGATGGTCCACAGCAGGACGTTGCGGTGGTTGCGGGCTCCGTCGTTCTCGATCGCCCATCCCAGGTTTCGCAGCGCCGGCGCGTGTCTACGGAGCAGGCTTGTCACATCGCGGCCGTTCTTGGGCCATTCCTTGGGGCGTCGCCAGTGATCGCCTGTCGGGGTGAAGAGGGCGAGCAGGTCGACACCGGACTGTCCGCGCAGCGGTTCTAATATGTGGTGGCGCAGCTGTTCGATGAAGAGATCGCCGGACAAGCTGTCCTCCGCGAGCTGATCTGCGCGGGACATGTAGCGGCGTAAGCCATGAGTCGACAAAAGTTCGTCGACGGCCGCCAGCACGCGACCAAAGTCCGCCATGCGTGGCGCATCATCGACCACGATGGTTTCGAGGCGTTGATGAACGGTGGCGGCCAGGTTGAGGAGCCCGCTTAAAATGCCTGGTAGAGCCGTGCGCCACTGTTGTCGCAGAGTGGCCTCAGACTGTCGCATGTGGCGTTCGATGCGTCGCAGATCAACCATTGCCATGCGTTCGGCGAGGTCGGGACGTATTGCGCCGACGTCGATGCCGTTAACGATGATGCAGCGGCGGAACTTGATCACTGCGAGGTCCGCATCGGTGTAGAGCGCGCGTTTGACGTTGCCGTCGCCTGTCGCAGCTCGACACAGCGAGTCCGACAACCACGGTGGGATCGCGGACAAATTGTCCAGGGCCACTACCCAGGAACCGGAGGCAGCGGTCACCCACGAGTCGGCGTCGCGGGGCGCCTGGCGCACTTCAATAGAGGAGGGGTCGATGAGATCGACCAGCATGCGCGTCGTCGTGGTTTTGGCGCTGCCTTGCTCGGCGAACAGCGCCAACACAGGGTGCGGGACATCGCACTGGACGAGCGCAGCGATGAGCACTGCAAGCAACACGGGTTGGTCCTCGACGGCAACGTTAACGAAGTTCCATAGCTTGTTGACGTCACCGTTGGCGGGTGGGAGAGGCATCTCGGCGGTCAGCGCTGTCCGCAAGAACCGAACCGGAGCTGAGTCGGCGACTGTCCATCGACCCTGGCCGATGCGGATGACCTTTCCGTCTTGTCGGCCGGTGTCGATGTAGCTCGTGCCGTGGTGGTCGGCGATGCGCAGGTGCAGTTTCTCCGGGGGCTGGTTGGCGGCCAAGCCTTCGAGGACCAGCGTGGCGTCGGTGAGGGCCTGGCCGCCGGCAACGGTCCCGGTGTCATTGAAGTACCGGGAGGCGAGCTCGGCGCGCAGGCCAGCTTTTCCTGCGCGCAGTAGTATCGCCAGATGGGGCCGGCTGCGTTCGGCGCCGAAGGGCTTGCCGTCTTCGGAAACTCCGAGGAGATAGCGTTCTTGGGCCATAGTGACCAGGCGTGCGGCGACGGATTTCTTGTCATTATCTGCGTTGCTGCTCATAGGCAATCAAGCCTGTGGTGCTTCCGCAGGCCGGCATGACGGGTTAGTCTCATGGGGAACTTCCGTTTTGGGTAATCGGGTGGTTCGAACGAAAGGCCTCGGCTAGACCCCGAGGTCTTTCTCATTCGTCGGCGTCACGCGGCGTCGCCGCCTCCGCGCCGGGTTGTGCTCTCCCGCTGGGAGATCCATCGCAGAACCTCATCGCGTCGATAAACGACCCGGCGGCCCAAGGTGAAGCTCGCTGGACCGATGTCCGAATGACGCCAGTACCTCAGCGTCCCAACCGGGACACCGGTCAGGTCCGAGACTTCCTTGGCTCCTAGCAATTCCATCAGATTCCTCCTGAATTACGGTTGGTTTGGCTGAGCCAACAGTGACTGCGGCTATGGCGCCGTGTCCACCACCACAGCCACATTGACCGAAAAGTATTTCCGGTCATGCTGCTTCGGATTGAGTAGGCCGAAGGTCGAAGAACGATGGATCGCAAAGCGGACGGATGACGCGGATTACTGCGGTATGTTCGATTCGTGATCACCCGGAACGAGCGAGCGGGTATCGACGACCGCTGGCACAAGCGCGTCAAAGATCCGGACGGAACGATGCGCACCGAGAGATCCGCGGTGTACGGCAAGGTGTCGCGCTGGCGCGTCAGGTGGGTTGATGCCACCGGAGCCGAGCGCACCAAGAGCTTCCAGCGCAAGCCGGATGCACAGGCCTATCTGAACGGTCTCACTGCGGACGTTCAGCGCGGTGAGTATGTCGATCCCCGCAAGAGTGCCGAAACGTTCGGCACGGTCGCCGAGCAGTGGTTCACCACCAAACAGCATCGGAAGCCGAAAACCGTTGCAGGGTATCGCTCGTTGCTCGACACGGTGGTGTTGCCCAAGTGGGAAGACGTCCCGCTGAAACGGCTCGACTACGAGTCGTACTCGACCTGGCTGGGCGCTCTGTCTGTCGATGGTGGGCAACGAGGCGCGGGTCTGTCGGCAAGCCGGATCACCCAGGCGCACCAGCTCGTCGGCGCTGTCCTCAAATACGCGCAACGAACCGGCAAGGTCGCGAAGAACGTCGCTCTGGAGATAAAGCGGGATGAGGATCTTCCCGAACAAGCCGAGCGTGAGCGGCGGTATCTGAGTCATGCCGAGCTGTTGATGCTGGCCAAGGCTGCCGATCGGTTCGAGACGCTGACGCTGGTCCTCGGCTACTGCGGGCTGAGGTTCGGCGAAGCCGTAGCACTGAGGCGCCGGCATGTGGGTGACCGCGTGCTCACGGTGCGATCGTCCGCGACCGCGGTCACCGGTAAGGGCATCGTCGAGTCAACGACCAAGACGAAGCGGGATCGCCACGTGCCGGTACCCGAACCTGTGTGGAAGCGGCTTCACGCTGAATTGCCTACCGATCCGAATGCACTGGTGTTCCCGAGCCGCAAAGGCGGGTTCTTGCCGCTCGGCGAGTACCGGTGGGCGTTCGACAATGCGTGCGCCGAAGTCGGGATCGAGGGGCTGGTACCCCATGGCCTAAGGCACACCACGGCGTCGCTGGCGATCAGCGCAGGCGCTAACGTCAAGGTCGTGCAACGGCTACTTGGACACGCGACGGCGGCGATGACGCTCGACCGCTACGGTCACTTGCTCAACGATGATCTGAGCGGTGTCGCCGATGCGCTGGGCAAGGCCATCGACAGTACTGCGGTATCACTGCGGTACTCGGGACGTCAGAAAAAGGCCGAAACGGCCTGAAGTATGCTCTGAGCTGCAAAGCCCCCATAGCCCAATTGGCAGAG
>JAGQTR010000152.1:1283-3153 GCA_020438915.1 Mycobacterium sp. | reverse complement strand
GGGCACCAGCAGCATCAACACGGTGTTCTCGTCGTCGCGGCTGCTGCTGCCCGTGCTCCCGGGCCAGAACTACTGAGCCGGATCCGGCACCGACGGCGTCCCGCCGATGAGGTCGTCCCAGTGCCGCCGGATCGGCGCCCAACGCTCGTCGAAGTCGTCGGCGCGGGTCCGGGCGCTCTCCAGCTTCTTCTGGTCGTACCACTTGCGCGCCCAGGGGGAGGTCGGGCGGGCCAGCCGGATGGCGGCCACCCAGGCGACCGGTGAGACGAACAGGCTGATCAACGCCGTCGGGTACTTGCCCTTCAACGCCACGACGGCCACCACCAGGAAGTGCAGCAGCAGGGCCACCACGGCCGCGTAGCGCCAGGCCGCGACGCCCGCGGGCAGATCGTCGGTGTGGATCGGCGAAACTCCGGCGGCGGCCAGGCCGACGCACGCGCCGGCCAGCGTCACGATGTTGACCGACAGCTGGCCCTCCTGGGTCCAGTAGACGTCCTGCAATCGGAAGATCATCGCGAACTCGTCGAGCACCAACGACGAGCCGACCCCGACCAGCAGCGCCGCCAGGTACGACCACACCGACAGCGGCGGGCAGCCCACGGCGGTGAACGCGCCCGCGATCAGCAGGATGATGCCCGGCGTCGAGTGGTGCATGTGCACTCCCCCGGCGCTGACGTTGTGGAACGGCCCCTTGCCCGCCCGGATCATCCGGGTGATGGTGCGGGTGGTCAGGAAGGTCACCACGAACGCGACGAAGCTCAGCATCAGCGGACCCTTGTAGCCCGCGACAACGTCGGTCCGCCACCACGTGCTCAGCCAGTCCATGACGGCATCGTAGAAGCTCCTACCTTCTGCCACCATTTCGCCAGCTGGGTGTCATGGCTTGTTTCTGACGTCGAGTTGGCGGCGTGTTAATGCCACGTCAGTGTGAGGGCGACGCCGCGCCGGGATCGTCTTCGCCGAGCGCTTCGGTCACGGCGCGTTGGAACACCGCTTCATCCGGCGCGACGCCCGTCCACCTCTCGAAGATCTGCATAGCCAGCTGCACCAGCATCTCCACCCCGTCGACGATCGGGCATCCCCGCGAACGCGCGGCGGCCAGGAACGGTGTGATCCGGGGATTGGTGATGACGTCCACCACGGCGCAACCAGGATCGATCGAATCCCACTGCACCGGCACGGGCTCCAGCTCCGGCGCGCAACCGAGATGGGTGGCGTTCATCAGCAGAGTGGTCCCCGGCGGCACGCTGAGCACGCCGCGCCAGGGTAGCCACTCGGCAGGCACTCCGGATGCCCTCTCCACCAGTTCGCACACCTCGCGGCCTTGGGCTTCGCGTCGGGTCACCAGGGTGAGGTGGGCAGCCCCCGACCACGCGACTTCCACGGCCATCGCCCGACCGGCGCCACCGGCCCCCAACATTGTGACTCGCTGACCCTGCAATGGCACCACCTTCTCGATGGCCTTCACGACGCCCTTGCCGTCGTTGTTGTGTCCGATCAGACGACCGGCCTCGATGGTGAGGTAGTTGGCGGCCCCGATGGCAAGCACGTCTTCATCGACCTCATCAAGCAGTGGAATCACCGCCACCTTGTAGGGAACTGTGATCCCGATGCCGCGGTAGCCCAGGGGTCGCAAGGCTGCGACGGCGAGGCTCAGATCCGCAACGGATGCGATGTCGTTCTTCCAGAACTGCCAGTTCAGTCCGTAGTGGCGGTACACCGCATCAAACATGAGGTCGATGGGATTCTCAGCTACTGGGTGACCCAGCATGCCGGTCATCTGCTTCGGGGGAGAGATCATGGGTGTGTCAGCACGAGGTAAATCCGCCGTCCAGATACATCACCTGGCCGGTAAAGAAGCTCGACGCGT
>JAGQTR010000152.1:0-1180 GCA_020438915.1 Mycobacterium sp. | reverse complement strand
TTCTCGTCATCGGCGTACATCCAGGCGGTCAACTCCGACCGGAAAACCGATGGGGCAAGCGCGTTTACGCGGATTCCCCGACCGCCCCACTCGGCGGCCAATGACTTGGCCAACAAATCTGTCGCGGCCTTCGACGGGCAGTACGCGCTGTAGCCGTAGGAGGAGCCCCGCGTGCCTCGAACGGAAGAGATGAGCACAATGCTGCCTCCGTCGTTTTGGTCTAACAGGACCCGCCCGGCTGCCTGACACACCAACCATGCGCCACGAATATTGGCCTCCATCACTCGATCGAAGTCCTCAACCGGCATCTCGACGATGGGCTTCACGTGGTTCATGCCGGAGGCCACCAAGACCCCGTCGAGCCGACCGTGCCGGGTCACAGCCGCATCGACCATGGCTGCAGCGTCAGCCGGCGTCTCGGGTCGGCGAGGGACCACCTCAGCCTCGCCCATTGCGGTCCCGGCCACCAGTTCAGCCAACCCCGCCGAGTTACCGCCGGCGAGGGTCAGCAACGCCCCCGCATCGGCCAGCGCCCGGGCAGCGACGCTGCCCAACGCACCTGTGGCGCCAGTGATGAGTATCGACTTCCCTTCAACGCTGAACCTCGCCTCCGGGCTGGACGGATCCGGTTGTGTTGTCAACGCCTTCCCCTCACCTTTTCGGTATGACTCCGGCGATATGACTGCGCTGGATCAAAGGTGATCCCCGACCTTCACCGCCTGCACATCCCAGATCTCGTCGCAGTATTCGGCGATGGCTCGGTCCGAGGAAAACTTGCCACTGCGTGCGGAATTGAGGATCGATTTGCGAGTCCAAGCCGCAGTGTCCCGCCACGTGTCGCTGACCTGGTCCTGGCATTCGAGGTAGGCGCCGTAATCGGCCAACACCAGGAACGGGTCATGGTGTATCAGGTTGTCGATCAACGGTCGGAAGACCTCGGTGTCACCGTGGGAGAATCGGCCTTCGGAGATGAGGCCCAGAACTTGACGGAGTTCTTCGTTGCCCTCGATGTAGTAGCTCGGGTGATAACCATCGCTCACCAGT
Organism: Mycobacterium sp.; assembly: GCA_020438915.1. Classification (GTDB taxonomy): domain Bacteria; phylum Actinomycetota; class Actinomycetes; order Mycobacteriales; family Mycobacteriaceae; genus Mycobacterium. Next base: position 136 of record JAGQTR010000152.1, on the reverse strand, counting down.
TGCTGGACTTCCGGCGTGGTCAACCCGAACAGGAAGAAGTTCTCTGCGCCGGCTTCCTCGCGCATCTCGACATTGGCGCCGTCGAGCGTGCCGATAGTCAGTGCCCCGTTGATCATGAATTTCATGTTGCCGGTGC
>JAGQTR010000151.1:1248-3907 GCA_020438915.1 Mycobacterium sp. | reverse complement strand
GCAGGAACAGCGGCGACTGGCATTCGGGCACCGGTTCCATCGCTGCCTCTTCGAGCCAAGGTGGAAGCTCGGGAAGGTCATTGGCGAACTCCAGCAGCAGCGCCAGCTTGTCCTGACCTTGAACCTCCTGGAAGTCCGACACCACCTCGGCCAGCGCCGCCGGCATACTCATGCCGTAGCCGGCGCCTCACCCGGCTCTTCGCCGGCGACGACGGGCACCCGAACGGTATTGCCCCACTCGGTCCAGGAGCCGTCGTAGTTGCGCACCCCGGGCAGCCCGAGCAGGTGGGTCAGCACGAACCAGGTGTGGCTGGAGCGCTCGCCGATGCGGCAGTACACGATCGTTTTGGGATCAGCGTCATCGGCGGACAGGAATCCGTAGAGCTCCTCGAGCTCGGCGCGGCTGCGGAACTTGCCGTTGTCCAGCGCGGCCTTGGCCCACGGGATCGACACCGCGGTGGGGATGTGACCGCCGCGCAGCGCACCCTCCTCGGGGTAGTCGGGCATGTGGGTGCGCTCACCGGTGTACTCCTGTGGCGAACGCACGTCGATCAGCGGCTCGGTGCCCAGGACCGCGAGGACATCGTCCTTGAAGGCCCGGATGGGGGCGTCGTCGCGCTCCACGACGGGGTAGCCGGTGGTCTGCTTGGACGGTACGTCCAGGGTGGTTTCCCGGCCCTCGGAGAGCCACAGGCTGCGTCCGCCGTCCAGCAGGCGGACGTCGGGATGGCCGAACAGCGTGAACACCCACATCGCATACGCCGCCCACCAATTGCTCTTGTCGCCGTAGATCACGATGGTGTCGTCGCGGGTGATGCCCTTGCGGTTCATCAGCTCAGCGAACTGCTCGCCATTGATGTAGTCGCGCACGTGCGGGTCATTGAGGTCGGTGTGCCAGTCGATTTTGACCGCGCCGGGAATGTGGCCGGTGTCGTAGAGCAGCACGTCTTCGTTGGACTCGACGATGGCCAGACCCGGCTGACCCAGGTTCGACGACAGCCAGTCGGCGGTGACCAGCCGTTCGGGGTGGGCATAAGACTGCAGAGCGGGGTGGGGGTCGGCAGGTAATGGCACGCATTGCAGCCTACCGTCGTGGTCCCGCTGGACTGAACGTCGTCGCGCTGTCGCGGTAGTGCCGTTCGTTTCATTTCTGAATTCTCGGGTACGCGTCAGTTGCGAGGTCGATCTTGATTTACGGTCGGCGGAGTCAAAACCGAACACCGATGCCCGCGGTGCGTCAGCCGCCGCGCGTCCATGACTTGAGGAGCTCCCGATGAGCAGCCCCGGCCAGTCCGCCAGCCAAACCGAGGAACCCGCACCCGGAGTACTGAAGAAGGCGATCGCGGCGTCGGCGATCGGTAATGCCACTGAGTGGTTCGACTACGGCCTGTATGCCTACGGCGTCAGCTACATCTCGGCGGCCATCTTCCCCGGAGATACCGAGAGCGCCACACTGCTGGCGCTGATGACCTTCGCGGTGTCCTTCCTGGTGCGACCGCTGGGCGGATTCGTCTGGGGTCCGCTGGGGGATCGGCTCGGGCGACGGCAGATTCTGGCCATCACGATCGTGCTGATGGCCGGGGCCACCTTTTGTGTGGGCCTGGTCCCGTCGTATGACTCGATCGGTTTCTGGGCGCCCGCGCTGATGGTGCTGCTGCGGATGATCCAGGGCTTCTCCACCGGCGGCGAGTACGGCGGGGCGGCGACCTTCATGGCCGAGTACGCGCCCGCGCGTCGCCGCGGATTCCTGGGCAGCTTCCTGGAGTTCGGCACGCTGGCCGGCTTCTCCGCCGGTGCGCTGCTGATGCTGGGCTTCTCGCTGGTGCTCTCCGACGACCAGATGGGCAGCTGGGGTTGGCGGGTTCCGTTCCTGATTGCCGCACCGCTGGGCATCGTCGGCATCTACCTGCGAACCAAGCTCGAGGAAACCCCGGTGTTTCAGGAGCTGGAGGCCTCGGGCAGGGAGGAAGAGAACATCGGCAGTGAGTTCAGGGACCTCATCACCCGCTACTGGGCGCCGATCCTGAAACTGGGTGGCCTGGTCGTGGCGCTCAACGTGGTCAACTACACACTGCTGAGCTACATGCCGACCTACCTAGAGCAATCGATCGGCCTGTCTTCCGATATGTCGCTGGTGGTTCCGATCATCGGCATGCTGTCGATGATGTTCTTCCTGCCGTTGGCGGGTCGGATGTCTGACCGGGTCGGCCGAAAACCGTTGTGGTGGGTGTCGCTGATCGGGCTGTTCATCGCGGTGGTCCCGATGTTCCTGTTGATGTCGACCGGCGTGGTGGGGGCGATCATCGGCTTCGCGGTTTTGGGTCTGCTGTATGTGCCCCAGCTGGCGACAATCTCGGCGATGTTCCCGGCGATGTTCCCCACCCAGGTCCGCTACGCGGGTTTCGCGATCGCCTACAACGTGTCGACGTCGATCTTCGGTGGCACCGCCCCAGCGGTCAACGAGTGGTTGGTCACCGAGTCAGGAAACAATCTGTGGCCGGCGTTCTACATGATGGTGGCGGTGGCCATTGGCGCCATTGCGCTCAGCCGGACGCCCGAGACGACGCGCTGCCCGATCAACGGCACCGAGATCCCGGGAACCCCGGAGGCGCCACCGCAGCTGGACTACGAGCTGGCCGGAAGTCGCAGCTGATCCGGG
>JAGQTR010000151.1:0-1234 GCA_020438915.1 Mycobacterium sp. | reverse complement strand
GTGTGCGCGTAGAGCGAGTTGAGCGCTGAAATCGCGATCTGTATACACACCAGACGGCACCGACAAAGGGTCCCTCAGCCGGCGGCGTCGGCCTGCGCAGTGTCGATCAGCCTGGCCAGTGCTTCGTCCATGTGGGCGACCAGCAGTTCGTCGGTGCGCTCGCGGTCGCCGGAACGGATTGCGGTGGCGAGCATGCGGTGTTCATGCTCGCGGAAGTCGGACTTGGCGTAGCTGTCGTCGAGGGCGTGGATGCACATGCGGGTCTCGGTGATGAAGGTCTGATGCATGCGGGACAGCCGCGGGCTGCCGGATAACTCCACCAGCTGCTGGTGGAATGCGATGTCGAGTTCGCTGACTTCAGCGGGGGTGGCGGCCTGCCCCATCTGGTCGACGATGTCGCAGAGCGCGTCACCGGCCGCGACGTGGTCGCCGCCGCCGTCGAGGATTGCGCGGGCCGCGGCGCGCTCGATGGCCTCGCGTGCCAAGTACATATCGCGGACGTCGTCGGGGGTCATATCGATGACGAACAAACCCCGGTTGCGGATTCCGACGAGCAATCCTTCCTGGGTGAGGCGCTGCATGCCCTCGCGCAGCGGGCCGCGGCTGACCCCGAGCTGGCGGGCCAGTTCGGCCTCACCGAGTTGAGTGCCGGGCTCGAGCTCGCCGTCGCCGATGGCCGCCCGCAGCTTGTCGGCGATGATGCTGGGCGTCGACGCCTGTACCAACGGTGCGATGTGATTGGTCACCGCAGACTCCCGAACAGCGCTCCCAGCCCGGGCAGCGCCGGCACCGCCCCCAGCAGTTGCAGGCCCTTCCACACCGTGACTTGATTGGCGGTCAGCACGGGTTTGCCGACGGCGGCCTCCAGCTCCTCGATGATCGCCAGCGTGTGCATCGCGGTGTCTGGCACCAGCACCGCTTCGGCCTCAGGGTGATCGGCGGCGGTGACCATGTCCACCACCTGCGACGGTTCCAGCGTGCCGACCTCGGCGGCGGTGTAGATCCCGTGGCTGCCCATCGACACCACCTGCGCCCCGCCGGCGGAGAGGAAGTCGACGAAACGGCATGCCACGTCGTCGGGGTAGGAGGCCGCGACCGCGACACGGGAGATGCCGAGGTGCCGCAGCGCATCCACGAACGCAAACGACGTCGAGGATGCCGGCACCCCGGCGGCGGCGGCCACCGCCGACACCTGGTCGGCCGCTCCCTGCGGACCGAACACGAAGCTGCCCGA
>JAGQTR010000150.1 GCA_020438915.1 Mycobacterium sp. | reverse complement strand
CAGGATCGCGCCGGTGGCCATCGACTGCAGCACCGGAGTGTTGATCAGGTAGATGCCGGTGACCGAGGCGATCACCGTCAGGCCCGACAGCAGCACCGCCAGGCCGGAGGTGGCCATTGCGGCATCTGCGGCGTCGGCGGGCTCTCGACCGGCGCGCAGTTCCTCCCGGAACCGCATCAGAATGAACAGCGAGTAGTCGATGGCCACCGCGATGCCGAACATCGACACCGTCGAGGTCACGAATACCGACATCGTCGTAAAGGTCGACAGGACGTAGACCAGCCCCATCGTGACCACGACGGTGCAGATCCCCAGCAGCAGGGGCATCGCGGCAGCGGCCAGCGAACCGAACACTGCGAGCAGCACGATCAGCACGATCGGCAGGTTCCACCTCTCGGCCTGCGCGATGTCGTGCTTGGTGGCCTCGCTGGCGGCAGCCCCCAGCGCGCCCTGCCCGATGACGTACAGCCGGACCTTCCCGTTCTCCATCTCACCGGGCTGGTCACCGTCGACACCGACCTTCTCCCGCAGCTGTTTGGCCACGTCGACGGCGCCGGTGTTCTCGAAGTCCAGTTGCAACGTGATGACGTACGGACGGTCCGGCTGGGGAGGGGGCTGTCCCCCGGGGACGGCCGGACCCCCCGGTTGCGAGGGCAGTGTCCCCAACGGGTGGGGCATGACCTTGACGCTGGGAACCTCGGCGGCCAGCCGTTCCAGATAGGCGACCGCGTCGTTCATGTCGCTGAAGGACGCATCTGGACGTGGCGCGGCGACCAGGGCAAGCGGAGAGGCGCCCTGATCGGGGAACTGGGCCTCGAGCTGACGCTGCACATACAGCGACTGCGAGTTCTTGACCTCGAATCCGCCGCCGGTGAGATGGCCAGACTGGTTCATGGCGAGATACACCGAAGGAACCAATAGCAGCAACCACGCCGCGAATACCGCCCAGCGATATCTGCGCAGGTTGCTGCTGATGCGCATCATAAATTGCTGGATCGGATTTCCCCGCTTTCTCCCCGGAGCTTTCTAGCGAGAGCGTACCGCAGCCAGTTGTGCGCCGGCTGCCCTCGTGACACCCCGCCGGCGATGCCTCAAGCAGGTCTAACACCTGCGCCTTCGCCGGGCCGATTAGCCAGTCCGGAGCCTCGATGGCAGGATGGCGGCGGAAAAGTTCTGCCGCCGGGGGGCCTGAATTACAGAGTGCTGCGAGTTTGCGAGCCAGTACCGCGTTCGCAGACTGTTAGGAGTCCGTCATGAATTCACCCAATCTCATGAATTGGCGCGGGAGGCGTCTGTCGCGGGTTTTCGGCCTGCCTGCCGGTGTTGCTCTGGCTGCGGGTTTGGCTATCGGCGTCGTGCTCACCGGTCCCACGACGCCGCCGGTAGGTGCCGCACCGGACCCGTGCGCGGCCAGCGAGGTCGCCAAGACCGTGGCTGAGGTCGCCACCTATACAGGCAACTATCTGGAGGCGAATCCCGAGGCCAACCAGGCGCTGACGACGATCTCGCAGCAGCAGGGCGGACCGCAGTCGGTGGTCGCGCTGAAGGCCTACTTCGACGCCAATCCGACCGTCGCCGCGGACATGCAACGGCTACAGCGGCCACTGGCCTCGCTGGCGGGGCGGTGCAAGCTGCCCGTCAGCGTCCCTCAGCTGCTCGGTTTGGTGCAGGCGGCCCAGCAGCAGGGCCCCGCCCTTTCTCAGGATTGATTGACCGCTAGGCAAGAAACTCAGCGATCGTTCTGCTTAGCTTCATAGGATGGTCCCGACCGGCGACCGACACTGGTTTCGGTCTACCTCAGAAAAAGGAGTCTCCATGTTGTTCTCGGCACCCACGGTACGTCGGACGGTCGCTGGCGCGCTGGGCGGTGGCGTGCTCGCCGGCGCGGTAGCGTTCGGCGTCCTCGGTGCTGCGCCCATGGCGTCGGCGCAGCCCCAACCCCAACCGCCGAACTGCACCGCGGCCGACTTCTCCGGCACGCAGGCCGGCGTCTCGGCGGCATCCTCGACCTACCTGTTCACCCACCCGGATGTGAATGCGTTCTTCACCAGTCTGCACGGGGCCCCGGCGAGCCAGATCGAAGCCGATGTCGATGCCTATCTAGCCGCCAACCCCCAGGTGTTCGCCGAGCTCACCGCGATCCGTCAGCCGATGGCGGACCTGAAGGACCGCTGCGGCGTGATCTTTGCACCTGACGCCGAGTAGCGCCGGTGCACCAACGGGGTGGCGGCTTCGCCCGCTCGCGGAGGCGAGCCTGCCATCCCGGGGCAGCGGGGCTTCGGCGAGGGCGCGCTTAACGGCGGAGGATCAGCTGAGCTGCGGCGCGCCACCCCAGTAGCAGAAGCGCTGTGCCCAGCGACGCCACCACGATGAAGCTGGTGGCGGTGCCCTGGGAAGTGACTCTGCGCAACAGCATTCCGATCGCCACAGTGCACACCCACACGGTGACGCCGGTCGGTACGAGTGCGGGTGGACTTCGCCAGCCGCGGGAAAGCAGCCACCCCAGCGTGGCTCCGGTGAGGAACGGCCACGCCGTCTCGGCGATGCCGCCGACGGTCAGCCCCTCGGCGTGACTGCGGCGCCCGATCGCACAGAACAGCACAACGCACACCACGTCGGCGGCCAGGGCCCCCAACGTGGCACGCGCCGACGGGCGATCACCGTTGCGCATAGGTCATCACGTCGTAAACCAGTGGGCTGGTGGATTTTTCGTCGCGGGGCTCGAATTCCGGATGACGCTCGGCAGGTTCGCCGTCGAGTAGGTCTTCCAGGGCTTCGGTGGCGCCCATGAGTCGCGAGTCCAGCTGGAATGACGAGAGCACGAACGGCAAACCGTCGGAGCGAAGTGGGTCGGGTGTGCTCATCACGTGGAAGTGCAGGTGGGGTGCATCGGAGTTGCCGCTGTTGCCCAGCGAACCGATCGCCTGGCCCGCGGCCAGTTGGTCGCCCGGCTTGACCCGGACCGTCCCGGTCTTGAGGTGAGCGTAGAAAGCGTAATTCCCGTCGCCGAGGTCCTGCACGACGTGGTTTCCACCGTACTGTTCGAGCGTCAGGCCGGTAGGCGTGGTGCCGGGGACCTGCTCGGGCAGTCCGTCCAGCGTGGCCACCACCGGACCGTCGCCGACCGCCAGGATGTCGGCACCGAAGTACGGGTAGCTGTTCACATCGGTGCGGTCGCCGGTGAAGATCCGACCGTCGGGACCCAGCTGCAGGTAGTCGATCGCGAACCGTTCGGCGGCCCAGATCTCGCCGTTGATCGGGTTGAGTGCCATGCGGTGCGCGGTCATGTCGCAGCAGCTGTTGGCGTCGAGCCAGTTCGGCCCGGCCAGCGGCGGCGCGAGGACAACCGGCTTGCGGCTCTGCACCGTCACCGGCGCCACGTCCTCGGTCATCGAGGCGAGAATCAGTGGCGGCATCGGCTCCGGCACCGAGATGCCGACCCGGTGGATCAGCTGACTTGGCACTTCCTCCTCCAGCGGCAGCGCAACATCCAGCCACACGAAAGCGGTCTGTGCCGGACCGATAGTTGTTGTCGGCGTTGGAGTTCCGATGATCCGAGTCCAGTTCGCGAGACGATCCGCAGGAAGGCTGAGCAGCGTTCGGTCGCCGGCCTGAACATCGACCGAGGAGAGTGTGATGCTTTGGGCCAGGGTGTTGGTCAGCTGCAATTCGTAGGCCAGGTGTACTTTGCCGTCGGTGGCGGGCACCGGAATGGGGGCGGCCAGCACCCGTGCCACCACGGGCGTGGCCACCGACGGCCCGACCCGCGCGGGCGAGAGTGTGGTGGTGGCGCCGTTGGTCGGGGTTTCCTGGGTCGGAGAACAGGCGGAGGTCAGTAACACAGCGGTGAAACAAACGGCAGTCAACGGACGGAATCGCATGGGGCGGAAGATCTTTCGGCTATGGACCGGGGCTGCACGGCGGATGCGGAGCGTCAGGGTCCGGGCTGAACAGCGCGGCCCTGGTGGCTGTCGAACCACCGGAGAATTCCGCTGTGCCGACCGTTGAGTTGGAGTCGGGATCGATGTCTTTCTCGGTGCGGAACATGAAGAAAAAGATCACCCAACCGATCGTGGAAATGAAGATCCAGCTGACGAGTCGGTAGATCAGCATCGCCGATATCGCCGGGGCCAGCGACATCCCACTGGACACCAGGCCCGGCACCAGGACCGCCTCCACCACCAGCAGCCCGCCCGGCATCAGCGGGATCGAACCCACGGCGCGGGCTGCTGCATAGGCGACCGTCACCCCGGCGATCGACGGGTGCCCGCCGGTGGCGTAGCAGGCGGCCAACAGGCACCCTACGTCGGCAATCCAATTGAACAGCGACCAACTGAACGCCGTCCCGAGGTCGCGACGACCCAGCTGCACCGACTCCAATTGGGTCAGCGTCGCCCGCCACTTCGTCAGCCCGCTATCGGTGGGCTTGCCGCGCAACGAGTTGAACCACGACAGCACCCGCACACCGATTCCGTCGATGAGTTCGGGCCGGGTGGCCACGGCCTGTGCCAGCAACACCAATGCCACGAAACCGCCGAGCGAGAAGATCAGCGACAGCGGGTTCTTGCTCGCGCCGAGCATGAACGCACCGCCCAGGCCGAGCAGCGCCAACCCGATGACCTGCAACACCCCCGACATCACCAGCTGCCAGGACGCCACCACCGGTGAGGCACCCCACATCCGCTGCTGGCGGTAGATGAAGGTGGCCGACAACACCGGGCCGCCCGGCATGGTGGTGGACAACGCGTTTCCCGCATAGAACGCAGCTTCGGAACGCCATTGCCGCACATGGACTCCGGCCGAACGCAGCAGGGTGCGCTGAATCTGGGCGAAGCTGTGCATCGACGCCATCGCAGCAACGACGGCAACCAACACCCACAGCCAGTTGGCCGAATACAGGCTTTTCCACGCTTTGGCCAGTTGGTCTCGCACCAGGGCGAACTCGATCGTCAACACGATGATCGCGACCGCGATGATCACCCAGCGCAGCCACCAGTACTTGCCGCGGGTTTGGCGATCCAGGCTGGCCGGCGCCGCCGGGGCATCGCTTGCAGGAGCGTCGTGAGACACGCAGTACAGACTAAGCCGTCAAGGATTGGAATCCGCAGATCCGAGGCCAGGATTACCTGGGCCGTTACGCTACCGGGATGTCAGCCGGTCCCGCGAACAGATCCGCCCTGGATTCCATCGCCGATGAATCGGTGAGCCCCCTGGTCCGCAAGGCCGCGGCCTGGTCGTGGCGACTGCTGGTGATCCTGGGCGCCATAGCGGCGTTGATGTGGCTATTCCTGCGGCTGGAGATTCTGTTCGTGCCGGTGGCGTTGGCCACCATCCTGGCCGCGCTGCTGATGCCGGTGGTCGACTACCTCGACCGGCGCGGTGCGCCGCGCGGCGGTGCGGTGGCCCTGGTGCTGCTGAGCGGCTGCGCTCTGTTCGGCGGCTTGCTGGCATTTGTGATCACCCAGTTCGTCGAGGGTGCGCCGGCGCTCGTCGCTCAGATGGCCACCAGCATCGAAGGTCTCGGCAAATGGCTGACCGACGGGCCGCTGCACGTCAGTCCCCAACAGATCAACCAGGCCCGCGACGCGGTGATCGAGGCACTGCGCGGCAATCAGGAGAAGCTGACCAGCGGGGCGCTGTCCACGGCCGGCACCGTGACCGAGATCGTGACCGGCGCACTGTTGGTGCTGTTCACGCTGATCTTTCTGCTGCACGGCGGCCGCAACATCTTCTCGTTCGTCACCCGGGTCTTTCCAGACTCCGTGCGGGACCGAGTGCGCGACGCAGGTCGAGCCGGCTTCCGATCGCTGATCGGATACGTCCGCGCCACCTTTCTCGTCGCGTTCGTCGATGCGGTCGGCATCGGCGTCGGCCTGGCGATCATGGGGGTGCCGCTGGCGTTGCCGTTGGCATCGCTGGTGTTCATGGGCGCATTCGTTCCGCTCATCGGCGCCGTACTCACCGGCTTTGTCGCGGTGGTCGTCGCGCTCATCGCCAAGGGCTGGATCTACGCGCTCATCACGCTCGGGCTGATCATCGCCGTGCAGCAACTCGAAGGCCACGTGCTGCAGCCGCTGGTCATGGGCCGCGCGGTGTCCATCCACCCCCTGGCGATCGTGCTGGTCATCGCCGGCGGCGCGGTGATCGCCGGCATTGCGGGCGCGTTGCTCGCAGTGCCCGCCCTGGCGTTCCTCAATAGCGCAACGCGGGTGTTGGTCGCCGACAACCCCGCGGTGGAGGAGGCAGCGCTAGAGGCCGAGGGGGGCCCGGTGGTGCGGGCCGAAGCCGACGACGTCGAGGAGCCAGCCGCCCCCGAGCCGAGTCCCGGTTCGGCTACTTGAGCCGGCCCTCGCGCCGCAGCAGGTCTTGCGCGCTGACTCCGCTACCGCCCCGACGCTGCGGCTCGTCCTCAGCGCGGGTGTTGAGCTTATCGGTCGCGGCGTCGACGTCGGACCGTCGTTGCGTCGGAATGGCGCGCGTCGCCTCGGCGGAATCGTCGTCGTCCGGTGTCTGTGGATCGGGCTGGGCGGGGATCGCCGTGGTGGGTTCGCTGCCCGCCGGGTCCTGATCGGGTATCGCGCGCGTCGGCTCGGCGGACGGGCGCGGCGGCTGGGCCGGGGCGGCCGGGCCGGCAGCCGAGGCGCCGCCGGTGCCGCGTAGATCGCCGAGCCACGACTCGATCTCGCGTTCCTTGCGCGGCGATGCCGGCGGGGCCGGCGATGCCGGCGGGGCCGGTGGTGTGGCAGCGGCTGGCGGCGCGGGCGGACCCGAGGGGCGCTGCATGTTCTGCACCGCCGCGGCCGCACTGCTCACCACATTGCGGACCGCGTTCTTGGCGATCGCCAGACGGGTGGTCTGCGGTTCCTGGGGTTCGGAAGACTCTGGCGTCGCCGGTGCCCCAGGACGCGGCGGGGTGCCGGGCAGTCGTGTCGTTCCCGCTGCGGACGGGTCGTTGACCCGTGCCGGTGGGCCGGTTCTGCCGGCCGCGCCGGGATGGGCCGGTGCGGCCGGGGCCGGGTGACCGGGATCGCGCGGCGGTAGCGCCCGCGCGGGTGCCGCCACCTGGGGGCCGCCGGCACCGACCAGGGCTTCGGGGTGTGCCGCCTCCTCGCGTACCACCGGGCGCTTGCGTTCGTCGGGCAGCTCGGTCTCACCGAGGCCCATCCGCTCCTGGAGGCGTTTCATCCAGCGTGGCGCCCACCAGCAGTCGTCGCCGAGCAGCTTCATGATCGAGGGCACCAGGAACATACGGACGATCGTCGCGTCCAGCAGCAGCGCAATGAGCAGGCCGAACGCCAGGTATTTCATCATCACCAGGTCCGAGAACACGAACGCGCCGGCGACGACGGCCAAGACCAGTGCGGCACCGGTGATCAACCGTCCGGTGGTAGCCGTACCGATCCGGATCGCCTCGGCGGTCGACATACCGCGCTCGCGCGCCTCCACCATTCTGGATACCAGGAACACCTCGTAGTCGGTGGACAGGCCCCAGATCACGGCGATGATCAAGCCGATCATCGGGGCCATCAGGGGCTGCGGGGTGTAGTTCATCAGACCAGAACCGTGACCGTCGACGAACATCCACGTGAGAATGCCCATCGTGGAGCCGAGCGTGAGCGCGCTCATCAACGCGGCCTTGATCGGCAGCACGACCGATCCGAACGCCAGGAACATCAGGATCGTGGTGGTGGTGATGAGCAGCAGCACCATCAGCGGCAGCTTGTCGAACAAGCTGTGGATGCTGTCCTGTTCGAGCGCCGGGGTGCCACCCACCGACACCGTGAGGCCGCGCGGGGGTGACAGCTCGCGCAGTTCGTTGATCTTCTTGGCGGCGTCGTTGCGTACCACCAGACCGTTCTGGATGACCCGCACCGACGGGTCTTTCGACGCACCGTCGAGGTAGGGCCGTTCCTGCCACATTTTTGCTGGATCGTTTTCCGGCTCGATGAATCCGGGTATCGACATCGCCTCATTGCGGATCTCGGCGACCTGCTGATCGGTGACGGGTTCGCCGTTGTTGCTTTCGATGACCAGGGTCAGCGGTTCGGTGCGGAACCCGGGGAAGGTTTTGTCGAACTCCTCCTGGGCCACCCGCACCGAGTTGTCCGGAGGCAGATATTTTTCGCTGATGCCGCCGAGGGAGAGTTGGCCCAACGGGATGATCAGCAGGATCATCAGGACCAGGATGGGTGCGGCGAACGCGATCGGCCGCTTCATCACGACGTTGACGAGCCTGCCCCAGAAGCCCTTCTCGACTTCGGCTCGGGTCTTGGTTTTCTGCGTCCGGTCGCCCAGCCAGTTCAGCCACCAGTTCGTCGGCTTCCAGTTGCGGAAGAACGGCACCCGCAGCAGCGTCCGGACCCCGAGCGCGTCGACGTTGGGTCCGAGGATCGCCAGCGCGGCGGCCAGCACGGTGATCGACAGGATGGCCGCCAGCATGACCGAGGCGATGATCGCGTAGGTGATCGACTTGAGGAAGCCCTGCGGGAACAGCAGCAGCGGCATCGAGGAGGCCACCAGGATCACCGCGGAGAACATCACTGTGCGGCCGGAGGTCATCACCGTCCGGCGCACCGCGGCCTCGGTGTCGTAGCCCTCGGCGATCTCCTCGCGGAATCGGCTGACCATGAAGAGCCCGTAGTCGACGGCGATGCCCAGGCCCATGAGCGTCACCACCGGCTGGGCGAAGAAGTGCACCGGGATGAACTCGGCGACCAGGCGCATGATGCCGAGCGCACCGGCGATTGTCAGACCGCCGATGAGTCCGGGAAGCGCAGCGGCGACCACACCGCCGAACACGAAGAACAACACCACGCAGACCAGCGGGATGGCCGCGATTTCGGCTCGCCTCTGGTCCTCGCCGATGGTTCCGGTCAGCTCGCTTGCCAGCGGCTGCAGGCCGGCCTGCTGGACCTCGATGCCGTCGATGTTGAGGGCCTCTTTGACGGTCTTGCCGTCCTCGCCGACGTTCTTGTTGTAGTTGTTCAGGATTACGTCGTCGTTGTCGCCCTTGAGCTGGACCGACATGAAGGCGTGTTTCTTGTCGCCGTCGGCCATGTTCTTGAGCACTTCGGGGCTTTTGAAGTAGCCGATGGCGCGCAGGATCTGGTCGGGGTGGTTCTTCTCGACCTCGTTGAGGTTGTCGAGGATCTTTTTCTTGAAAGCCGGGTCGTCGACTGTCTTGCCGTCGGGCGCGGTGTAGATCGCGACGATGTGGCCGGACGTGTCGCGGCCGTACACCTTGTCGGAAACCACCGAGGCGTGGACCGATTCGCTGCCTTCGTCGTAGAAACCACTCTGGGTGACGTGCTGTCCCAGGCTGATGCCGTAGACGCCGCCGCCCAGGCACAGTGCGACCATGACACCGATCACTATGTATCGGTACTGGTACACCGTTCGACCCCACCAGGCGAACACGTTCAGCTCCTTACCGTCTTGCTCATCGGCCTGCGTATATCAGAACCTAGGCCGTTAGTTTTCTATACGCGTGAGGCCAGCAGCGAGGACAGCGGCCGGAATGGCTGCAGCCAAGCGCCCTGCTCGGGTAGCGAATCGAGGCCGATTCGCGGTAGCGGTTCCCGGAAGACACCGTCGATGTCCTCCAAGTCGACAAACTCCAAGGTATCCGACGCTAACGCCCAGCTGGCATGTTCGCGAAATCCGAGCACCTGGACTTCGATGCCGTGTGCTGCAATGTCCTCCAAGGGCAGTTTGAACGCCTGGCCGTCGGCTGAGGCGACGATCAGCCCCGCCAGACCCTCGCTGCGCCGAAGGGCGATGTGGGCGAGCATGTCGCTATCGACATCGCTGTCGTCATCGACCTTCGGTTTGGCGAACACCGCGAATCCCACGTTGCGCAGCGCCTCCACCCATGGACGCACGACATCGGCGCTGCCAGGAACGATGTTGGTGAAGACGGTGGCCTCCGCCTCTAATGACACCGGCTCCAGCGGCACCTCGCGGTTCGTCTGGCCGAGGCGGGACGACAGGTCGGCGGTGCGGCCCAGCAGCCAGCGGCCCAGCGCGTCGAAGCGGGGCCGATGCGCGGCCGTCGGGCGGCCACCGAGGATCGATCCCAGCCCCATGTCCAGGTTGGGTGCATCCCACACCAGCAACACCCGCTGGGTGGTCGGCGTGCTGATCGCCGGCTCGCCGGCAATGTCGTCGTCGGGGGTACCGGAGAGTTCGGGGATGTTCTCGGTGAGGCTCATGGTGTCCGCTTCCAGAGCAACTCGGTCACTGGGCTGCCGGCGTGCTGGGCTTTGCCCTCGTATTTGGTCACCGGCCTGACCACCGACATGGGCAGCTGCGCAGTGTCGGTCTCGAGATGGATACTGATGCGGCGCAGCCGGGGTTCAGCGTCGCCGACCTCGGCGATCTGGGTGGCGTAACCGGCGTGGTCGGTGGCGGCATGCAGCACTCCGCCCGGTCGGAGCCGATCGGCGATGAGGGCCACCGTGGCCGGCTGCAGCAGGCGTCGCTTGTGGTGGCGAGCCTTGGGCCAGGGGTCCGGAAAGAACACCCGCACACCGGTCAGCGAATCGGGTCCGAACATGTGGGTGAGTACGTCCACGCCGTCGCCGCGGATCAGCCGAATGTTTCGGACCGGGGCGCTTTCGGGCGCCGCCTCAGGGTCGGGGTGGGCGGTGCGATCGATTGCGCTGAGCAGTTGGGCCAGGCCGCGGCGGTACACCTCCACTGCGACGACGTCGATATCCGGCTCCGCCTGCGCCATGGCCAGGGTCGAGGTCCCCGTTCCGCAACCGATCTCGAGGACCACCGGTGCGCGGCGACCGAACCACGCCTGGGTGTCGAGCAACCCCTGGGGTTCGTCGGCATCGTGGGCGACGCGACCCAGTTCCGGCCAGAGTCGGTCCCAGGTCGCCTGCTGTTTGTCCGAGATCGTCGACCGCCTGGCGCGGAAGCTGGTGACCCGGGGAAACCTCGGTGGAACCGGAGCCGGGCCGCCGGCGCCATCGGGGTCGGTGGCCGGGGGGCTGACCACATCAGATCCCGGATGGTGCATCCGTCCATGGTCGCTTATCACCGCAGTGCTCCCCGCATCGTGTTACAGATTGATACCCAACAGTTGCCTTCCACTGGTACACGCGGCCAAAAGATGTGCGCTCAGCAGCTCGCGATAGGTGTCACGATCTTTGTGGGGCGGGGGTCGCCCTGGCCCGGGGACCGGGGGGTTGCGCATCTTCTTCGACGTATTGGCGGAGTTCGCCACGCAAGCCCGGAATCCGGACGTGACGGCGATCGAAGAACGTTTCCGTACACCGGTCCGGGTCGCTGTGCTGGGCCGGCGCGGGGTAGGGCGCGAGTCGGTCACCGCCGCACTCGCCGGATCGGGTGTGAAGCTGTCGACGGATGCGGCGAAGGCCGATGTCCGCGTGCTCGTCATCGCCGAGGCGCTCAAGCCCGAGGAACTCGAACAACTGCGGGCCGCGCCGCAACGTTCAACAACCGACCTGGTGGTGCTCAACAAGGCGGATCTGATCGGCGTGACTCCCGACGGACCGCTGGCCTGCGCCGAGCGGCGGGCAGCGGAGGTGGCCGCGGCCGTAAACCGGCCCGTCGTTCCGATGATCGCCCATCTCGCCGGCGCCGAAGTCGACGACGAAGACCTCGCGGCGCTGCGCCTGTTGGCAGCCGCACCCGCTGACATGACATCGACGGACGCGTTCGTCGATTCCGACCACCTGCTGCCCACGGTGCTGCGTCGGCGGCTGCTGGAAAAATTTGACCGGTTCGGCCTGACCCATGCGGTAGCCGCAGTCGCCGCCGGAGCAACCGGGGCGACGGTGGCGCGGCAGCTGCGGGCGCTCAGCCAGGTAGACCGGGTGATCGGTCGTCTGACGGCGGTGACCGCGCCGGTGCGCTATGGGCGGATACGCGGCGCGGTGCGCGAATTGGGTGCCCTCGCTGCGCAGACCGGTGATGAATCGCTGGAGGCATTCCTGAGCGCCGACGAAGTCCTCATCGCGGTGATGGCGGCGGCCGTCGATGTGATGGAGGCGGCCGGGTTCGGCGTAGATCGCCGCGATCGGGACGCCGAAGCCGACGGCCGACTGCACCGCGCCGTGCACTGGGCGACCTACGCGAAAGCGCCGGTGGACATCCGGTACCAGCGTTGCGCCACAGACATCGCCCGCGGTTCGCTTCGGCTGCTCGGACGGGTGCGGTGAGCGGTGTGGTGCTGGTGAGCGGACCCCGGTCGGCCGGGGTCACCTGCATGGTCGAGGAATTGCGACGCCGGATTCCCGGACGAAGCTTTGCCGAGACGTGCGAGATCGAGGCGGGTGTTACGCCGGCGGCGGTGGTGTTCGTGGTCTCGGCAGTCGCACCGATCACAGAATCCGATTGCGTACTCGCCGATCGCGTCACCGCGCAGACCGAGGTGGTGGTCGCGGTGGTGTCCAAGGTCGATGACCACCGGGGCTGGCGAGGGGTGCTGGCCCTGGACCGGGAGCGGCTGGCCGGGCACGCCGAACGGTTCGGCAATGTTGCCTGGGTCGGTGCGGCGGCCGCGCCGCGGTCCGGCGAACCTCTCATGGGTGACCTCGTCGCAATGTTGCAACGCCGACTCGACGATCCAGGGTCCGCCCGGCGAAACAGCCTGCGCGCCGAGGAGTTCCGACTTCGTGGGCAGATATCGCAGCTGGATGCCCAGGCCGAGGCAGCAGACCGGAGGGCACTGGTCGCCGCGTTACGGGTAAGCCGGGAGCAGTTGATCCGGGAGCGGCTATTGCTCGGTCAGCAGGCCGCTGTGGCCCTGCGCACCCGGATGCAGCAGGCCCGCGTCACCCTGACGTTCTTCACGCGCAATCGCTGCGCGGCGACGCGGACCGAGTTGTTGGCGCAGGTCGCCGGGATGAAACGTCGGCAGTGGGGCGACGTCGAAGAGTGCGCGCTGCGGCGGTGCCGCGACCTCGTCGCCGAGGTCGACGAGGAGATCGCGGTGCGCGTCAGCGAGGTGGCCGCCGATCTCGGCGTGGCCGACCCCCCGGGGCCGGCTCCGAGGCGTGACGCTGACTTCAGCCATCCAGTCGCCTCGGGCAGCCTGGAAGCCCGGCTCATGGCGGTGCTCGGCGTGGCGTTCGGCCTGGGGCCCGCGCTGTTGGTGAGCCGGTTGTTCGCCGTTCTGGAGCGGCAGGCCAGTGTCGTGGGACTTGCCGGCAGCGCAGTTTTCGGGCTGGCCATCACGGTCTGGGTGGTCCGGAGCCGGCGACTACTGCAGGATCGGGCGCTGCTCGACCGCTGGGTCAACGAGGTGACCGGCGAGGCCCGGGCGGTAGCCGAGGAGCGGGTGGCCACCGGGGTGCTGGGCGCCGAAGCGGCGCTGTCGCCGGGGTACCTCGCGTACGTCGACGAACAGCGGCGAACGATGGGCGGGCGCCTCGCCGTGATCGATGCCGAACTCGCCGCCCATACGTCGGCGATCGCGGGTGCCGAAGCCGCCAGGGAGTGCCGGATGCCGCCGTTGCGTGAGGCGCTGCGGGCCGTCCGCGAGGCGCTGGCGGAGGAGAATCCGGCCGAATCCAAAGTTACTGGCCAGTAGAGGTGCAGTTGCGCCGATCTGAATCCCTCCCGGTGGGCCATCGGACATACTCCTGCCTTAAGGCCGAATTGGCATCCGCGTTAACCTCAATAGTCAGGGGGCGGTTTGGAGCCTTTGGTTTCGACTCGCCGCCCCTGCGTCCTGGCAGACAGCTCGCACGAAGATGCAGGAGACGACACAGCATGACCGCAGCGACCATTCCGGGATTGGATTCCGCTCCGACCAAGCACGAAAAGCTGCTGGCCTGGGTGCGCGAGGTTGCCGAGCTGACCCAGCCCGACCGGGTCGCGTTCGCCGATGGCTCCGACGCGGAGTATGCGGCGCTGTGCGACCAACTGGTGGCGGGGGGCACGTTCACCAGGCTCGACCCCGAAAAGCAGCCGAATTCATTTTTGGCACTGTCTGATCCATCCGATGTGGCCCGGGTCGAGTCGCGCACCTTCATCTGCTCCGAGAGGGAGGAGGACGCCGGCCCGACCAACAACTGGGTCGCGCCCGACGAGATGCGCGCGACCCTCACCGGTCTCTTCGAGGGCGCGATGCGCGGCCGCACGATGTACGTGA
>JAGQTR010000149.1 GCA_020438915.1 Mycobacterium sp. | reverse complement strand
GTCCCGCTGTTCCAGGAACAGCTGATGCAGTTGGCCGTCGACTGCGCTGGATTCTCCGCGGCAGAAGCCGACCAGCTGCGCCGCGCGATGGGCTCCAAGCGCTCGACGGAGAAGATGCAGCGGCTGCGCAACCGATTCTTCGACGGGATGGCCGAACTGCACGGCATCACCGGCGAGGTGGCCCAACGAATCTATGAAAAACTGGCGGCATTCGCCAATTTTGGTTTCCCGGAAAGTCATTCGCTGAGCTTCGCATCGCTGGTGTTCTACTCGTCATGGTTCAAGCTGCATCATCCGGCGGCGTTCTGTGCCGCGCTGCTGCGGGCCCAGCCGATGGGGTTCTACTCCCCGCAATCACTGGTCGCCGACGCCCGCAGGCACGGCGTCGTCGTGCACCGCCCGGATGTCAATGCCAGCCTCGCGCACGCCACACTGGAGAACCGCGGTCTAGAGGTGCGGCTGGGGCTGGGCAGCGTTCGTCATCTGGGCAGTGAGCTGGCCGAGCGCCTGGTCGACGAGCGGAATGCGAACGGCTCCTTTGCCTCTCTGCTCGATCTGACCGGCCGGTTGCAACTTTCGGTGCCGCAGACCGAGGCGCTGGCCACCGCGGGGGCGCTGGGTTGCTTCGGGGTCTCCCGGCGGGAGGGGCTGTGGGCCGCGGGCGCTGCCGCCACACAGCGTCCCGACCGGCTACCGGAGGTCGGATCGGCGTCGCATGTCCCATCGCTGCCCGGGATGACCGAGTTGGAGCTTGCGGCCGCCGACGTGTGGGCTACCGGGGTGTCGCCGGACAGCTATCCGACCCGGTTTCTGCGGGAGGACCTCGACGCGCTGGGGGTGGTTCCCGCCGATCAGCTGCTGTCGGTGCCCGACGGCACTCGGGTGCTGGTGGCCGGGGCCGTCACGCATCGGCAACGGCCGGCCACCGCTCAGGGGGTGACGTTCATCAATCTTGAGGATGAGACGGGGATGGTCAATGTGCTGTGCTCACCGGGGGTGTGGTCACGCCACCGCAGGTTGGCGCAGACGGCTGCGGGGCTGGTGGTTCGCGGCATCGTGCAGAACGCCACCGGTGCGGTCACCGTGATCGCCGACCGGATAGCTCCGATGAGCATGCAGGTGGCTTCGCGAAGCCGCGACTTCCGCTGAGCATCAGCTGCCGAAATCGCATTCCTGCAGCGAAAGTTCGAGTGAACGTCTGCATAGTTGCGATCTCGGGCGAGCGGGAGGGCCGAAGGTAGTCTCCAAAGGTGACCTTGAACCTCTCCGCCGATGAAGTCCTGACCACCACGCGATCGGTGCGCAAGCGGCTGGACCTCGACAAGCCGGTCCCGCGCGACGTACTGATCGAATGCCTCGAGATCGCGCTGCAGGCGCCCACCGGGTCCAACAGCCAAGGGTGGCAATGGGTGTTCGTCGAAGACCCCGACAAAAAGAAGGCCCTCGCCGACATCTACCGCACCAACGCCACGCCCTACCTCGCGGCGCCCAAGCCGACGCACGGTGACATCCGCGACCAGCAGGGACCCCGGGTCTATGACTCCGCGATGTACCTCAACGACCATCTCCATGAAGTTCCGGTGATGTTGATCCCGTGCCTGAAAGGCAAGCCCGATGACACCCCTTCAGGCCATAGCGCCGGGTTTTGGGGTTCCCTGCTGCCCGCGGCGTGGAGCTTCATGCTGGCTTTGCGTTCCCGGGGGTTGGGATCGGCCTGGACGACGCTGCACCTGCTCGGCGATGGTGAGCGCCAAGCCGCCGAACTGCTCGGAATCCCGTTCGACGAATACAGCCAGGCCGGGTTGTTCCCGATCGCCTACACCAAAGGCACCGACTTCCGCCGGGCCAAGCGGCTGCCGGCCGAGCAGCTCACCCACTGGGATACCTGGTAGCCGCCGACGATCCCACGGGATCACACCGCGCCACGGAAACCGTGCTGCCGCCAGGCCTCGTAGACGGCCACGGCGGCGGCGTTGGACAGGTTCAGCGACCGTCGGCCACTCAGCATCGGGATCCGCACCTGCGAGGTGACGTGCGGATCGGCCAGCGTGGCCGGTTCGAGGCCGGTGGGCTCCGGACCGAACATCAGCACATCGCCGGGCTGGTAGGACACGTCAGCGAACGACGCGGTGGCGTGCGCGGTGAAGGCGAACACGCGTGCCGGTGTCAGCGCCGCCCACGCGGCGGTCAGGTCGGGGTGCACGGTCACCGACGCCAGATCGTGATAGTCGAGGCCGGCGCGGCGCAGCTTGGGTTCGGACAGGTCGAAGCCGAGCGGCTCGACCAGATGCAGTTCGCATCCGCTGCCGGCCACCATCCGGATCGCATTGCCCGTATTGGGAGCGATCCGCGGCGAGTAGAACATCACCTTGAACACAGCACGGGCATCCTCCCTGAATGTGGGTGCCTGGAACGTTACGACTGTCCGCTCCGGGCGACACAGTCGATCCGGGTCATCGACAGGCCAGCGCCGGAATGCCTCGGCGGATAACCGGGGCGTGTTCTCTTGCGATAATGCGGACATGGTCGAACAGAGCATCTGGATGCAGAAGGTCGCGGCCGATCCCGGACATTCGCGTTGGTATATCGAGCGATTCCGTGCCATGGCGCGCGCCGGGGATGATCTGGCCGGTGAGGGGCGTTTCGTGGACGCGATGGCGCCTCGCGGTGCACGCATTCTCGATGCCGGCTGCGGACCCGGACGGCTGGGCGGATATCTGGCCACGGCGGGCCATCGGGTGGTCGGTGTCGACGTCGACCCGGCGCTCATCGAGGCGGCCGAGCAGGACCATCCCGGGCCGGTCTGGCTCGTCGGCGACCTCGCCGAGCTCGACTTGGCGGCGCGCGGCATCACTGAACCGTTCGACATCATCGCATCGGCGGGCAACGTGATGACATTTCTCGCCCCGAGTACCCGAGTCCAGGTGTTGGCCCGGCTGCGCGCCCATCTCGCCGCCGACGGTCGAGCGGTGATCGGATTCGGGGCCGGGCGGGATTACGAGTTCGGCCAGTTCCTCACCGACGTCGCCGAGGCCGGCCTGGCGCCCGACCTGCTGCTGTCCACCTGGGATGTGCGACCGTTCACCGACGACTCGGACTTCCTCGTAGCGCTGCTTCGGCCGGCGTAGCCGTGGCCGGAGCCGGCGACGATGAAACCCGGCGCCGGGCCTGCTGGCATAATCGTCGAATTGCCAGGCTCGCACAGCATGTCCGTTCGCGTGGGGCACGATCAGCAGGAGCCGTATGAACGACCCTCGACCACTACCGGGACGCCCGGCCAACGGCGTGGGTGGCCAATGACGCTCGGGAAGCCCGATCGGCGACCGTCTCGGCTGGCGCTGTCCAACTGGCCGGTGCGCTGGAAAGTGTTGGCCATTGTCCTGGTGCCACTGGTGCTCGCCGGCGTGTTCGGTGGCATGCGGATCTACTCCAGCACCACAGAGACGGTCCAGCTGCGCCGGGCCGCCGAGCGCGCCGACATGCTGCCCACCATCGTCGACTACGTGGGTGCGTTGGAGGACACGATGCTCGCCGCGACCGAAGGTCGCGACACCCGGGCCGCGCTGACCACTTTCGATTCCCGCAAGGCCACACTGCAACAGCAACTGGCCGACACCGAGGTCCCCGACAGCGTCGAGAAGGCCACTAACACGCTGCTCGACTACGGGCAGGACCTGCTCGGCAAGGTCACAGGCAACAGCGTGGACCTGCGGGCACAGGTGATGAGCTACGCGCCTTTGCTGATCACCGCCGAGACCGCCATCGCCGACCTGGCGGCCGTCGACACCAGCACGGTGGCCAACGAGGACCAGGCCGTCGCCTCCGAAGGTGACGCACTGTCCCACGCCGTCGGTGCACGCGGTCAGATGGTGATGCAACAAATGCTTGTCACCGGTGGCGGCGAACTTCCCGAACCGGTACTTCGCTCGTCGATGGTCACGCTGGCCGGTACCGAGCCGGCAACGGTGTCGGCGATGGGTGCTTTCCTCGGTGGCATGACCGACCAGGCGACCGCGCTGCGCACCGAGATGGTCAAGCGGATGCTGGTGCTTTCCGATCCGGAGTCCGTGTTGGTGGGCAACCCGGAATTGCTTGCCTCCCAACAGATCACCCGCGACATCGCCAACGATGTCATCGCCGAGACGACCAAGTCGATTCCGGCCACCGTCGAACGGCAGGCCGACGCCGCGCGCACCGCCGCGATCCGCGACGCCGCCCTCGTCGCCACCGCGATCGCGATCGGGCTGCTGGTCGTGATGTTCATGGCCCGGTCGCTGGTACTCCCGCTGCGCACCTTGCGCGACAGCGCACTCAAGGTAGCCCGTGATGATCTGCCCGGTGAGGTCGAACGGGCGCGCAGCGAGGGCAAGGCCGTCGCCGTGCAGCCGATCCCCGTGCACACCTCTGAGGAGATCGGCCAGGTCGCGCGCGCTGTTGACCAATTGCACAAGCAGGCAGTGCAACTCGCCGGCGAGCAGGCCCGGCTCCAGTCCCAGATGACCGACATGTTCGACACGCTGTCGCGGCGCAACCGCTCGCTGATCGACCAGCAACTGTCCCTGATCGATCGCCTCGAACGCGGTGAAGCCGATCCCGACCGGCTCGAGAGTCTTTTCCGACTCGATCACCTCGCCGCTCAGATGCGACGCAACGGCGCCAATCTGCTGGTACTTGCCGGGGGGCGGGTTCCCCGAGAGCATGCCGACCCGATGTCGGTCACCGAACTGGTCGATGCGGCGGCCGCCGAGGTCGAGGACTACGCCCGGATCGCCACCGACGGCCTGCCCGACAGCGTGGTCTCCGGCGGGGTCGCGGGTGATCTGGTGCACCTGCTCGCCGAGTTGATGGACAACGCGCTGCGGTATTCACCACCAACCTCGCAGGTCACAGTGTCCGCGGTGCATACCGGCACCGGGGGTCTGGTTCTCGAGGTCGCCGATACTGGTGGGGGAATGGCGGAGTCCGACCTGCGCGTGGCCAATTCCCGGCTGCAGGCCGGTGGAGAGGTCAACCCGTACACCGCGCGCCATATGGGCCTGTTGGTCGTGGGCCGGTTGGCCGCCCAGCACGCACTGGTGGTGCGGCTGCGCAGCACCGTCGCCGACAAGCCGGAGTCGGGCACCACGGCGGGGGTGTACGTGCCGGCCCGACAGGTGGTCGCCACGGATGTCCCTGCCCACGCCGAAGCACCCCGCGACGCGCCGGGCGAGGTGTCCCGGGCGCCGGCACCCCCGCCCGAGGGGCCGCCGGCTCACTCCGGCGTCGCCGCATTCCCCGATCCCGCGGCCCGCGACGCGGACTCCGACGAGGTGATCTACGAGAGGATGCTGTCCGAATCGCTCGCCGATCCCCACGAGCTGTCCCACAGCACCGACCTGAACTGGCGCACGGTCTGGGAGCACGGTTGGTCGGCCGACGAGGCGGCCGACGGCGCTCCGGTGCGCCGCCCGGGTCAATGACCGCGAGCTGAGGACGTGAACGCGCACGTTGCCGACCGGGAATTCGCTGATCGAGAATTCGACGGTCACGACTTTCGCGACGAAGACCTCAGTCGGCTGCGCACCGAACGGGTGATTTTCACCGAATGCGACTTCTCCGGAGTCGACCTGTCGGAGTCCGAGCATCACGGATCCGCTTTTCGCAACTGTGTTTTCCGGCGTACTTCACTGTGGCACAGTATTTTTCGACACTGCAGCTTCCTCGGATCGGCATTCACCGAGTGCCGGATGCGACCGGTGATCCTGGCCGAGGTGGATTTCACGCTGGCCGTGCTCGGCGGTGCTGACCTGCGAATGGTCGATCTGTCCGACTGCCGGCTGCGCGAAGCCAACCTGGTGGGCGCCGACCTGCGCGAGGCGGTGTTGCGGCGCGCTGACCTGGCCGGAGCGCGGGTCCAGGACGCCCGGTTCGACGGAGCCGATCTGCGCGGCGCGCGTACCGAGCCGACGTTCTGGACCACCGCCAAACTACGCGGCGCCAAGGTCGACATCGAGCAGGCGCTGGCCTATGCGGCAGCCCACGGTCTCGACATCGGCGGGTGACGGGTATTACGGCGCGGCGACCGCGCGTGTGACCAAATCGGCGATCGCCCGGCAGAAATCCGGGTCCACGGGTCGGTCGCTGTACAACGCGATGGCGTTCAGTGGTGAGGTCAGCAAATGCATGACCAGCACTGGTCTGATATCGCCGCGCACCTCGCCACGTTCGGCGGCCCGCGCCAGAATCTCCTCGATGGCCTTCTGCCGCATGGCCCAGAACTGCATCCGGCTGTCGGAATCGACCAACATCGACTTGCTGTCGACGACGAACATGCGCGCGATCCGGCGTCCGACGGGCTCGTTGAGGTATCTGCCCACGGACTGCGCCAGCTCGGTGAGATCGCCGCGCAGGGAACCAGTGTCGGGCAGCGCGATCATCATCTCGGCGTAGTCGCGCAGCGCGTCGAGGATCAGCTCCTGTTCGCTGGCCCATGTCGTGCGCATGTACTCGGGACTGAGCTTCGCGCGGTGGGCCACGCCTTCCATGCTGAAGCGTTCCACCCCCCACAGCTGCAGCTCGGCAAGCGCGGCATCCAGCGCGGCGGCACGCGTCGACGCGTCGACGTCGGACTCGGACGGCTCCATCAGCATCCCCCTACCCGCGCGAGAGTACGGAACTCGGCGCGACTTGCCCGCGATTCCAACAATTTTCGTACACTCGGCGCCCGCTTCGTCGTACCGCGCCCGCTTCGTCGTCAGGCGGTGT
>JAGQTR010000148.1 GCA_020438915.1 Mycobacterium sp. | reverse complement strand
ACTTCCCGTAGTCCATGATCTTGCACACCGGCGGTTTAGCGTCCGGGGCTACTTCGACAAGGTCGAGATCGGCGTCCGCGGCGACGCGGAGCGCATCTTCGATACGCACGATGCCTACCTGCTCACCGCCCGGTCCGATCAGGCGGACTTCAGGTACGCGAATGCGCTCGTTGACGCGGGTTTCAGTGCTGATGGGGCCTCCTATGTTGTCCTCAGGAGCCCCCCACGCCGACGGCATTCTGCCCCGAAGAACAGATAAGCCCTGCTCATAGCAGGGCCCAAGCCGACCAGGACAGACATCAGCGATGCCTGTGACCGGACCGCTGTACCTTCGAGTGAATCGGTGGCCAACGGTGGGAGTGGGACTCCACTTGCTGTCCCTGGCGTTTGCCGGGACGGTCGCGCGTGCCAGTCTAGCAGGCATGACCGACGATCCCACACGCACTTCAGCGGCCGCCCCGCCGGCCCGCGAGCTCGCTGATATCCCCGCGGTCGAGGTGATCACCCGCGCCGCGGTGATGCTCATGAGCGCCGCCGCCGAGAAACTCGGGCTCGCGGCAGACGATCCCGACGACAGCCCCTACCGCGACCTCGACGAGGCCCGCCGTCTGATCACCGCGCTGGCCGGCCTGGTGACCGCATCGGCGGAGTACCTGGGACCGCACGCCGGTCCGGTACGAGATGGACTCAAGACGCTGCAGCTGGCATTTCGCGAGTCCAGCGCCGCACCCGACGACCCCGGGCACGGGCCGGGAGAGAAATACACCGGCCCGGTCTGCGGCTTATGACCGCGACCTCGCCTACGAGAGCACGCCCGGCCACCCGCGATCGGTGGGTGCCCGCGGCGTCCGGCTGGGTGGTGGGGGTCATCGCGACGTTGTCCTTGCTGGCCAGCATCTCGCCGCTGATCCGGTCGGCGATCCGGGTTCCGCGCGAGTTCGTCGACGAGTACATCTTCAACTTCCCCGACACCAGCTTCGCCTGGTCGTTCGTGCTGGCGCTGCTGGCCGCCGCGCTGGCAGCCCGCAAACGAATCGCCTGGTGGATTCTGCTGCTCTACATGGTCGCCGCAATCGTCGTGAACGCGGGCGATCTGGTGGCCGGCGAGGAGTCGGTGCTCGAAGAGTTCGGCGAGATCATCGGGCTGGTCTTCCACGTCGCCGCGATCGGGTTCCTCGTCCTGGCCCGCGGCCAGTTCTGGGCCAAGGTCAGACGCGGCGCCTTGATCAAGGCGGCGGCGACACTACTCGCGGGCATGGGGTTGGGAATTCTGGTCGGCTGGGTGCTGCTGGAAGTCTTCCCGGGGACCCTCGAGCGTGGTTATCGCCTGTTCTACGCGGCAAACCGCGTCGCGGCGTTCGCCGGCGTGGATGCCGGTGCATTCGACGGGCAACACCCGCACGTGTTGGTCAACGCACTACTCGGGCTTTTCGGTGCGCTGGCGCTCATGGCGGCCGCGATCGTGCTGTTCCAGTCCCAGCGCGCAGATAACGCGCTGACCGGCGAGGATGAGTCGGCCATCCGTGGGCTGCTCGAGCTCTACGGCAAGAACGACTCGCTGGGCTATTTCGCCACCCGGCGCGACAAGGCAGTGGTCTTCGCCCCTAACGGCCGCGCGGCCATCACTTACCGCGTCGAGGTCGGGGTGTGCCTGGCCAGCGGCGATCCCGTCGGCGACCATAAGTCGTGGCCGCAGGCCATCGATGCCTGGCTTGAGCTGTGTCAGACCTACGGATGGGCGCCCGGGGTGATGGGTGCCAGCTCAACGGCTGCAGAGTCGTTTCGCGTGGCAGGACTCACCGCGCTGCAGCTCGGCGACGAAGCGATCCTGCACCCCGATAGGTTCCGGCTCTCCGGACCCGACATGCGGGCCGTGCGCCAAGCGGTGACGCGCGCCCGGCGCGCCGGTGCCGGTGTGCGGATCCGCCGGCACCGCGACATCGATGCCGACGAGATGGCTGAGGTCATCAAGCGTGCCGACGAATGGCGCGACACCGACGACGAACGCGGCTTCTCGATGGCCTTGGGACGGCTCGGCGACCCCGCCGACGGCGACTGCCTGTTGGTCGAAGCGGTGCAGCAGGAGCAGGTGGTCGCGATGCTGTCGCTGGTGCCATGGGGTACCAATGGCGCTTCGCTGGACCTGATGCGCCGATCGCCCCAGTCTCCAAACGGCACCATCGAATTGATGGTCAGCGAAGTGTGCGCGCAGGCCGCGGACATCGGGGTCAGCCGCGTCTCGCTGAACTTCGCGATGTTCCGCTCGGCCTTCGAACAGGGTGCCCAGCTGGGTGCCGGGCCGGTGGCCCGGCTATGGCGCTGGCTGCTGGTGTTCTTCTCCCGGTGGTGGCAGCTGGAGACGCTGTACCGGTCGAATATGAAATACCAGCCCGAGTGGGTACCTCGCTTCGCCTGTTACGAAGACGCCAGGCTGGTCCCGCGCGTCGGAGTGGCATCGGTGATCGCCGAAGGCTTTCTGGTGCTGCCCTTTTCGCGCCGCCACGAGCAACCGCACACCGGGCAGCACGTTGCAGCTCCCGGGACTCTGGTGGCGACCGGGCGGTTGCACTCCGACGGCACCACCCCCGACGTCAGCGGCTTTGAGGCCGATCTTCCCGACGACGATGATCGTCTCCGCCTGCCCGAACAGGTCCGGGTGCGGATGGCCAAGCTGAGGGCACTTCAGGCCGACGGCGTCGATGCCTATCCGGTCGGACAGGCACCCAGTCATACCGTCGCGCAGGCTTTGACGGCCGACGAGGGTGCCGAGGTAACCGTCGCGGGCCGGGTGCTGCGGCTGCGCGACTACGGCGGCGTGTTATTCGCTCAGCTGCGGGACTGGTCCGGTGAGACCCAGCTGTTGCTCGACAACTCTCTGCTCGTTGGGTGCAGCACCGCCGACTTCACCCGCACGATCGACCTGGGCGACCTCATCGAAGTGACGGGGACCATGGGTTACAGCCGTTCGGGTGCCTGGTCGGTCGTGGTCACCCAGTGGCGCGTGACCGGAAAATGCCTTCGTCCACTTCCGGACAAGTGGAAAGGTCTGACCGACCAAGAGGCCCGCGTGCGTGCCCGCTACGTCGACCTGGCGGTCAACACCGAAGCGCGCGATCTGATCAAGGCGCGCAGCGCAGTCTTGCACGCGATCCGCGAAACCCTCGTCGACAAAGGGTTTTTGGAGGTCGAGACCCCGATCCTGCAGCAGATCCACGGTGGCGCCAACGCCCGGCCGTTCCTGACCCACATCAATGCCTACGATCTCGACCTGTATCTGCGCATAGCGCCGGAGCTGTATCTGAAACGATTGTGCGTCGGTGGGGTGGAGCGCGTCTTCGAGTTGGGCCGCGCGTTCCGCAACGAAGGTGTCGACTTCAGTCACAACCCGGAGTTCACCTTGCTAGAGGCCTACCAAGCCCACGCCGACTACGACGTGTGGATCGACGGGTGCCGTGAGTTGATCCAGAACGCCGCTGCGGCAGCCAACGGAGCGCAGGTGTTCCTGCGGCCCCGTGAGGACGGAACACTGGTCCCTGTTGACATCTCTGGTCGGTGGACGGTCAAGACGGTGCACGGCGCGGTCTCGGAGGCGTTGGGCGAAGACATCGGACCGCAAACCGATCTGGCGACGCTACGTCGATTGTGCGACCTCGCCGGCATTCCGTACCTCACCCACTGGGATACCGGCGCGGTGGTCCTCGAACTCTATGAACGCCTGGTCGAGGACCGCACCACCGAGCCGACGTTCTACAAGGATTTTCCCACCTCGGTGTCGCCCTTGACCCGGCCGCACCGCAGCATCCCGGGAGTCGCCGAGCGTTGGGATCTCGTCGCCTGGGGCGTCGAACTCGGTACCGCCTACAGCGAGCTCACCGACCCGGTTGAGCAACGCCGCCGGCTCCAGGAGCAATCGCTGTTAGCCGCCGGCGGCGACCCCGAGGCCATGGAACTCGACGAAGACTTTCTGCAGGCCATGGAATACGCCATGCCCCCGACGGGCGGTTTGGGCATGGGCGTGGACCGCGTAGTCATGCTGATCACCGGTCGCAGCATCCGCGAGACTTTGCCCTTCCCGCTGGCCAAACCGCGTTGAATCCCACGGAGTAGCGTGGTGGCCATGGTGAACGACGCCCGTTGCGACCCCGACGGCACCCCTGAGGCCGGCTACACCGCCCACGGCGTCCCTACCTTCGAGTCGGTCCGCGAGAAGATCGAGAGCCGGTATGCGACGTCGATCGGATCGGCGGAGCTCGCCGCCGAAACCCCTGAAGGCCGCAGTGCCGAGGAACAGTACGACGCGCGCCAAGAGGCCGCTGCCCAGCGTGTCGCACAGATCCGCGACGCCATGCGCAAGGATCGGGACGCGCGCTAGGCGCTGACCTTGCGGCGGCTACGCGTTCTGGCTGGTTTCCGCCGCGGGAC
The DNA here is from genome assembly GCA_020438915.1 of Mycobacterium sp. Classification (GTDB taxonomy): domain Bacteria; phylum Actinomycetota; class Actinomycetes; order Mycobacteriales; family Mycobacteriaceae; genus Mycobacterium. The sequence continues at coordinate 571 of JAGQTR010000148.1, read as the reverse complement.
GCCCAACGATTCGGCCAGGAAGTGACCGGTATAGCTATCGACGTTGGCGGCGACGGCTTCGGGCGTACCCGCCGCGACCACAGTGCCGCCACCGGCGCCGCCATCGGGACCCATGTCAACGATCCAGTCCGAGGTCTTGATCACGTCCAGGTTGTGTTCGATGACGATGACCGTATTGCCTTTGTCGACGAGGCCGTTGATCACCATCAGCAGCTTGCGAATGTCTTCGAAGTGCAGTCCGGTAGTCGGCTCGTCCAAGATGTAGACCGTGCGACCGGTTGATCGTTTCTGCAATTCGGAGGCCAACTTCACGCGCTGCGCCTCGCCGCCGGACAGGGTCGGTGCCGGCTGGCCCAACCTGACGTAACCCAGGCCGACGTCGACCAACGTATTCAGGTAGCGGTGGATCGACGTGATCGGCGCGAAGAACTCAGCCGCTTCCTCGATGGACATGTCGAGCACTTCGGCGATGGTCTTCCCCTTGTAATGCACCTCAAGGGTTTCGCGGTTGTATCGGGCTCCCAGGCAGACCTCGCACGGCACATACACGTCGGGCAGGAAGTTCATCTCG
>JAGQTR010000147.1 GCA_020438915.1 Mycobacterium sp. | reverse complement strand
TGGCGTACCTGTTCACCCGCAAGGGCGTGGTGACGCTGGAGAAGAACGGGCTCACCGAGGACGATGTGCTGGTCGCGGTGCTCGAGGCCGGCGCCGAGGATGTCAACGACCTGGGGGACAGCTTCGAAATCATCTCCGAGCCCACCGACCTGGTTGCGGTGCGGACGGCGCTGCAGGAGGCGGGTATCGATTACGACTCCGCTGACGCCAGCTTCCAGCCTTCGGTCACGGTGCCCGTCGACCTCGACGGCGCCCGCAAGGTGCTCAAGCTCGTGGACGCGCTCGAGGACAGCGACGACGTGCAGGACGTCTATACCAATATCGACATCCCCGACGAGGTCGCCGCCGCACTCGACGAAGACTGACCCCGCCGGCCGCGTGTCCCTGACGTCCGCGGTCGCTCGCAGCCGCTAGGCTCTCGAACAGATGTTCTGACGAAGGGGCTGGGCGTGCGGGTGATGGGAGTCGACCCCGGGCTGACGAGGTGCGGGTTGTCGGTCATCCAGAGCGGTCAAGGACGTCAGGTAATCGCGCTGGACGTCGACGTGGTGCGCACCCCGGCCGAGGACCCCTTGGCGCACCGCCTGCTCACCATCAGCAACGCCGTCGAACACTGGATGGACACCCACCTGCCCGATGTGATCGCCATCGAGCGGGTGTTCTCCCACCAGAATGCCGCCACCGCCATGGGTACCGCCCAGGCCGCCGGGGTGATCGCGTTGTCCGCGGCCCGGCGTGACATCGACGTGCACTTCCATACCCCCAGTGAGGTCAAGGCCGCTGTCACCGGCAACGGGCGCGCAGACAAATCGCAGGTCACTGAAATGGTGACCAGAATCCTTACCCTGCAACAGAAGCCGACGCCTGCTGACGCCGCCGACGCCCTCGCATTAGCGATCTGCCACTGCTGGCGGGCTCCGATGATCGCCAGAATGGCCGCCGCGGAGGCTTTGGCGGCCGAGCAGCGGCGCAAGTATCAGGCGACCCTGAAAGCGGCCAAGACCGAGGCGAGGTCCGGGTCCCACCCAGGGGGCACGTTTTCACCGGGCCGGGTATCGCGGGGCGTCACGTGATCGCCGCCGTCCGCGGCGAGGTCCTCGACATCGCCCTCGACCACGCGGTCATCGACGCCGCCGGTGTCGGCTACAAGGTGATGGCAACCCCGGCGACCCTGGCCACCCTGCGCCGCGGTGCCGAGGCTCGGCTGATCACCGCGATGATCGTGCGCGAGGATGCGATGACCCTGTATGGCTTCGCCGACGCCGACGCCCGCAATCTGTTCCTCACCCTGATCGGCGTTTCCGGGATCGGCCCGAGTATCGCGCTGGGCGCGCTGGCGATGTATGACGGCCCCACGTTGCGCCAGGCGATCGGTGACGGCGATCTCACCGCGCTGACCCGAATCCCCAAGGTGGGCAAGAAGACCGCCGAGTTGCTGGTGCTGACGTTGCGGGACAAGGTGGGCGCGGTGGCCTCGTCCGGTGTGGTCGCCGCCGGCGGGCATGGCGTGCGTGGACCGGTCATCGAAGCGCTCATCGGTCTGGGCTTCGCGGTCAAGCAGGCCGAAGAGGCCACCGACAAGGTGCTCGCCGGTGACCCGGCAGCCAACCAGTCCGGCGCGCTGCGCGCCGCGCTGTCCATGCTGGGTAGGAAGTGATGGGCCGATTCGACGAGCCCGACCGCGAGGACGGCGAGCAGCGGGAGGTCACGCCGGCGTTGACTGTGGGCGAAGGCGACATCGACGCCAGCCTGCGGCCCCGATCGCTGGGGGAGTTCATCGGCCAGCCCCGCGTCCGTGAGCAGCTCCAACTGGTGCTCGAAGGAGCCAAGAACCGCGGCGGCACACCCGACCACATCCTGCTGTCCGGCCCGCCCGGCCTGGGCAAGACGTCGCTGGCGATGATCATCGCCGCCGAGTTGGGAACCTCGCTACGCGTCACCTCCGGGCCCGCGTTGGAGCGTGCCGGCGATCTGGCGGCGATGCTGTCCAACCTCGTCGAGCACGACGTCCTCTTCATCGACGAGATACATCGCATCGCGCGCCCCGCCGAGGAGATGCTGTATCTGGCGATGGAGGACTTCCGCGTCGATGTCGTCGTCGGCAAAGGCCCTGGCGCGACGTCGATTCCGTTGGAGGTCGCACCGTTCACCCTGGTTGGCGCAACCACCCGGTCGGGCGCGCTGACCGGCCCGCTGCGCGACCGATTCGGATTCACCGCGCACATGGATTTCTACGAGCCCGCCGAGTTGGAGCGGGTCCTGGCCCGCTCGGCAGGAATACTGGGAATCGAGTTGGGCGCCGATGCCGGAGCCGAGATCGCGCGTCGCTCACGGGGCACGCCGCGCATCGCCAACCGACTGTTGCGCAGAGTTCGCGACTACGCCGAGGTACGCGCGGACGGCATCATCACCCGCGACATCGCCAAGTACGCGTTGGCGGTGTATGACGTCGACGAACTTGGGCTCGACCGGCTCGACCGGGCGGTGCTCTCGGCGCTGACCCGCAGCTTCGCCGGAGGTCCGGTCGGGGTGTCGACGCTGGCTGTGGCGGTCGGGGAGGAAGCGGCCACCGTGGAGGAGGTGTGCGAACCGTTCCTGGTGCGCGCCGGGATGATCGCACGGACTCCGCGCGGGCGGGTCGCTACCGCACTGGCCTGGACGCACCTGGGCATGACGCCGCCCAGCGGCGTCGGTGGCCTGGGCCAGGGCGGTTTGTTCGAATGACGGAACCTATTACAACCTTCAAGGGGTCAGCATGGTCACTGCCGGTTTGATCGTCGCTGCGCTGGCCGCGGTGCTTCACGTCTACATCTTCGTGATGGAGTCGGTGACGTGGACGTCGGCGCGGACCCGCGCGGTCTTCGGCACTACCCGCGAGGAGGCCGAGACCACCCGGCTGTTGGCCTTCAACCAGGGCTTTTACAACCTGTTCTTGGCGGTCGTCACGGTCATCGGCGTGGCCGTGGTCTTCAGCGGCTCGACGGCGGTAGGCGCCGCGCTGGTGTTCGCCGGGGTGGGGTCGATGCTGGCGGCCGCCGTGGTCTTGCTGGCGTCAGCGCCGGACAAGGCGCGTTCGGCGCTCATCCAGGGATGCTTACCGCTCATCGGGATAATTCTGCTGATCGTGGGGTTGGCGACGTAGCGTCGCTGCCGTTCTTCACGGCCCGGGTGCGTCCCCGGGGCACCCGCAATCGGCGATTAACCTGCGCCGATTGTGGGTATTCCCGAAGGCATATTCGAGGAGGCATCATGGGCGACACACTCACCCACACTCGAGGGGGCAGGCTGCAGATACCGCGAAGCCGTGGCGCTGCCAGCGGATTATTGATCATGGTCCTCGGCCTGTGGGGGGCGTTGGCGCCCTTCGTGGGGCCGTATTTGGATTTCGCCTTCAGTCCGGATCGGGCGTGGGCGTGGACCGCCGGTCGAGGCTGGTTGGAGGTCCTGCCGGGCGTGGTGGCAGTGCTGGGCGGATTACTGATGTTGGGCTCCCGAAACCGGGCCACCGCGATGTTCGGTACCTGGATCTCGGTGCTGGCCGGGGCCTGGTTCGTCGTTGGACGGGCGTTGGCAGGGCCGCTGGGCCTCGGTGATGTCGGGGTACCGATCGCAGTGACCGAGGTCAAGCAGGTGTGGCTGGAACTGACGTACTTCTACGGGCTGGGCGCACTGATCGTCTTCCTGGGTGCGCTCGCGCTGGGTCGGCTGTCGGTACGCACCGCACGCGACATCGCCTTCGCCGACACTCACGCAGCGGCGGCCGCGCACCCGGAGGCCCGCCCGGCGTCCGCGGTCGAGCAGGACGATAAGTCAGCACAAGCGCGGACCGACGGCGAGGACGAGGAGCGCGCCGCCGGCTCCAAGGACACCGCTGGTTTCAAGGACACCACCGGCTCCGAGGACACCACCGGTTCCAAGGGCGCGGACGCCTCGGCGCAACGTCACCGGTGGGGATCGCTGTTCCACCGGGGCGGGCACCGAGCCGACCCGAAAATGCCTGTATGACACCGGCAATGGCGACGCGGGAAATTTAGCCGGTATAGGCCATGACGTGCTTGATGCGGG
>JAGQTR010000146.1 GCA_020438915.1 Mycobacterium sp. | reverse complement strand
GGATCCTGCTCGACGGCGTCGACATCTCGTCGGTCAGTCGCGGGTCACTGCGCTCGAGCATCGGGATGGTGCTGCAGGACACCTGGCTGTTCGCCGGAACCGTGTACGACAACATCGCCTACGGGCGACCGGACGCCACCAACGAGGAGGTGATGGAGGCGGCCAGGGCCGCCTACGTGGATCGGTTCGTTGCGACGCTGCCTGACGGGTACGACACCAAGGTCAATGACGGCGGTACGAACATCAGCGCCGGCGAGAAACAACTCATTACGATCGCCCGCGCGGTACTGGCCCGGCCCCAACTGCTGATCCTCGACGAAGCCACCAGCTCGGTGGATACCAGAACCGAGGTCCTGATTCAGCAGGCCATGGGTCAGTTGCGGCGCGACCGCACCAGTTTCATCATCGCGCACCGACTTTCGACGATCCGCGATGCCGATGTGATTCTGGTGATGGAGGCCGGAAGGATCGTGGAGCGGGGCAGTCACACCGAACTGCTCGCGCGTCACGGCGAGTACTGGACGATGACACAGGCTTGAGCCGCACCGAACGCCGTAAGCTGCGCCGAACGTACGGTTTCTGATGGATCAAGCCCGGAATCCGTCACAACCCGTACGCTCGGCGTGCTGGCCATGGCCGGAACAGGAACCTCTAGACGCCAGGACCCTCGGCGCGCAGATCCTCGACGTTGCTCATGGTATCGCGTAGCTGGGCGAGCCTCGGCTTCGTCGGCGATGCTCATGCGTTCCTGGCGGGTCTGCTCACGAGACCGCGCCGCCCGGCCCGACGCCGCGAGCGAAATGGTTCGAGCGCGGGGCCTGTCAGCCGCGCTTCATGAGGATGGCCGCCCCGCCACCGACAACACCGGCAATCAATAGCAACACCGCCCATCCCGCGCCGAACAACCACCACACCGCAGCGAGCGCCAGCAATGCAGGCGACATCACGAAAAGGACCATGCCGGGGTGCTGCTTGAGGACCGCGAGAGCACCCTGTGCTCGCTGACGATCGATTTCCTTTGCCATCACCCAAGGATGCCAGCCCTTACGCTCCGCGCGGCATAGTGTGGGTTTCGCGTAACGCTAAGGAGGTAGCAATGACAGGACCTGGACAAGGTAGTTGGCAGCCCGACCCCGAGGGCCGCTACGAGTACCGGTGGTTCGACGGACAGCAGTGGACTGATCAGGTCTCCCAGCAGGGCCAGGTGTTCCGTGCGCCCCTCGGCGGCGCACCGGGGCCGCAGGCCTCGCAGGCTGGGCAGACTTCCCCTGCGGCGCAGGCTTCACCGGCGGCACACCGTCAGCAGCAACCAAGTCAGGCGCAGCCTATACCCGGCGGCGGCGATGGTTTCACCGGTATCTCCGGCGACCTGGTCGACGGACGATTCAGCGAAAAGGAAGCCAAGGCGATCGCCAACCAGAACGCGAAGCTGCTTCGGGTACGTCTCGGTGAACCGTTCATGGCCCGGCAGGGGTCAATGGTCGCCTACCAAGGCAACGTCGACTTTTCGTTCGAGGGCGGCGGAGCATCCAAGTTCATCAAGAAGGCTCTGACCGGCGAAGGTCTGCCTTTGATGCGCTGCGCCGGCCAGGGCGACGTCTTCCTTGCCGAGCGCTCCTACGACGTTCACCTGCTCAACCTGACCAACTCCGGCCTGTCGATCAGCGGCAAGAACGTCCTAGCCTTTTCGTCGAGCCTGGATTGGAACATCGAGCGGGTCAAAGGGGGCAGCATCGCGACCGGAGGACTCTTCAACACCACGCTGCGCGGCACCGGATGGGTGGCTCTGACCACCGACGGCCCGCCGGTCGTCCTCAATGCGGCCGAGGCTCCGACATATGCCGACACCAACGCGGTGGTCGCGTGGTCGGCGAATCTGCAGACGCAGTTGAAGACCAGCTTCAAGGCCGGTGCCCTGATCGGCCGCGGATCCGGTGAGGCCGTGCAGGTGTCGTTCCACGGTAACGGGTTCGTCATCGTGCAGCCCTCGGAAGGCTTCGCCGTCGTCACTCAATAACGCCGGCCTCACGATTCGAGCAACACCGTCACCGGACCGTCGTTGACGAGCTCGACTCGCATGTGCGCGCCGAAGACGCCGGTCTGCACCTCCGCCCCGAGCGAGGCGAGCGCCCCGGCGAACGCCTCGACGAGCGGTTCGGCGACCGCACTTGGTGCGGCCGCGTTCCAGGTCGGTCGTCGACCCTTGGCGGTATTTCCGTAGAGCGTGAACTGACTGACTACCAGGATCGGCGCACCGAGGTCACTTGCAGACATCTCATTATCGAGAATTCTTAGTTTCCAAAGTTTTTCGGCCATTCTGTGCGCCTTGGCCGCGTCGTCGGTATGCGTGACACCGACCAATGCCAGTAGCCCTTGGCCGTCGGGGCGGATCTCAGCGACGGTCTCGGGAACCCGGTCATCCGCCACCGTCACCCGCGCGGATGTCACCCGCTGGACGAGAATTCGCATGCCCGCGATGGTGCCACGACTCGGCTGCGCTGCCGCAGCCGACACTTGCCGGAGACGGCCGTTTCACCCCGCTCCCGGCGATCACGGACCGGCGTCGTTTTTGGGAAGCCCGTCGCTGTCGGGTAGCGCGTCGTTGCCGGGGAGGAGGTGTCGTTCGGGGTG
>JAGQTR010000145.1 GCA_020438915.1 Mycobacterium sp. | reverse complement strand
AGCACTCGGTGGCCCGGCTGGTCGGTGCGCCTCCCGGTTACATCGGGTACGACCAGGGCGGTCAGCTGACCGAGGCGGTGCGCCGGCGTCCGTACACGGTGATCCTGTTCGATGAGATCGAGAAGGCTCACCCGGATGTGTTCGACGTGCTGTTGCAGGTGCTCGACGAGGGCAGGCTGACCGACGGTCAGGGCCGCACGGTCGACTTNNACTTCCGCAACACGATCCTGATCCTGACGTCCAACCTCGGCGCCGGCGGCAGCGAGGAGCAGGTGATGGCTGCGGTGCGCGCGGCGTTCAAGCCGGAGTTCATCAACCGCCTGGATGACGTGATCATCTTCGATGCACTCGAGCCCGAGCAGTTGGTGTCCATCGTCGACATCCAGCTCGAGCAGCTGGCCAAGCGGCTGGCGCAGCGTCGCCTCACGCTCGAGGTGTCGTTGCCGGCCAAGAAGTGGCTGGCCGAGCGTGGGTTCGATCCGCTCTACGGTGCGCGGCCACTGCGTCGCCTGGTGCAGCAGGCAATCGGTGACCAGCTGGCCAGGCTGCTGCTGGCCGGAGAGGTGCACGACGGCGACGTGGTACCGGTCAACGTCAGCGCGGACGGCGACTCGCTGGTCCTGGGCTGAAGTTCCCGGGCTTCGGGTCCGGAAGTGCTCGCTTGGTGTGCGGTGAGAGCGGGGAATCGGGCGTCCTGGCGATCTCGGCGCACACCAGGGGGCCGTTCGGCGCCAAACCGGGCCGGAGAAGGCCGTTCGACGCCGAATCGGGTCAGTTTGTGACTGCTCGCGGCCAAGGGTGACCGGGTTGTGACCCAAACGGATTCGGTTAGCGCCGCCATGAGCGGATACTCTTGAGCCAATGGTTCCGCTCTGGTTCACCCTTTCCGCGCTCTGCTTCGTAGGTGCGGCGGTGTTGTTATATGTCGACCTCGACAGGCGTCGAGGTCTGGGCCGTCGTCGCAAGTCGTGGGCGAAGTCGCACGGATTCGACTACGAACAGGAGTCCACCGACATCCTCAAGCGCTGGAAGCGCGGTGTGATGTCCACTGTCGGCGACGTCACCGCGCGCAATGTGGTCCTCGGTCAGATCCGCGGTGAGGCGGTCTTCATTTTCGACCTCGAAGACGTTGCGACGGTGATCGCGCTGCACCGCAAGGTGGGCACCAACGTCGTCGTTGACCTGCGACTCAAGGGCATCAAGGAACCCCGCGAGAGTGACATCTGGCTGCTCGGCGCGATCGGCCCGCGAATGGTTTACTCCACCAATCTCGATGCTGCCCGGCGTGCCTGCGACCGCAGGATGGTGACGTTCGCCCACACCGCACCGGATTGCGTCGAGATGATGTGGAACGAGCAGAACTGGACGCTGGTCAGCATGCCGGTCACCAGTACCCGCGCCCAGTGGGACGAGGGCCTGCGCACCGTGCGCCAGTTCAACGACCTGCTGAGGGTGCTACCCCCGTTGCCCACGGCTGCCGCGGGTCAGCCTCTCGCCCGCCGTAGCGGTTCGCCCAGCCGTCCGATCACGCCCGCCCCCGCGGGACGTCCCGAGCTGGCTCCCGGGATGACCGACCAGCCGCTGCGTCGCGGACAGCCGCCTGCCCAGCCGGCGCAACGCAACGGTCGGCAGTCGCCGAACTATCAGCGGTAAGTATTCTCTCCGGTCATGCCACGCCCTGTCGCCCTGATCACCGGGCCGACGTCCGGGCTGGGTGAGGGCTTCGCGCGCCGCTATGCGGCCGGCGGCTACGACCTGGTACTGGTCGCCCGGGATGTCGAACGCCTGGAACGACTGGCCGCGGAGCTGCGTGACGAGGCCGGCTCCCAGGTTGAGGTGATTCCCGCCGATCTTGCGGTGGCTGCCGACCGGGCTGAGGTCGCCGAGCGGCTGCGGGGCGGGGTCCGGGTTCTGGTGAACAACGCCGGGTTCGGCACAGCCGGAGAGTTCTGGTCCACCGATCTCGGCTTGCTGCAGGCTCAGCTCGAGGTCAACGTGACCGCCGTCATGGAACTCACTCATGCGGCACTGCCGTCCATGCTTGCCGACCGCGCCGGCACGGTGCTCAACGTGTCCAGTGTCGCGGGGTTACTGCCGGGGCGCGGGTCCACCTACTCGGCTTCCAAAGCGTGGGTGGTCTCCTTCACCGAGGGGTTGGCCAACGGGCTCGGCGGGACGGGCGTGGGGGTTCATGCACTGTGTCCGGGATTCGTCCACACCGAGTTTCACGCCCGCGCCGGTATCGAGATGGCTGGAACCGCATCGTTCATGTGGCTCGAGGTCGACGACGTGGTCCGCGAGACGATGGCCGATCTCGCCAAGGGCAAAGTCGTGATCGTTCCGGGGCTGCAGTACAAGACACTGACCGCCGGCGGGCGAATCATGCCACGGAAGTTGGTGCGCGCCTTGGTAAGAGGTGTCCTCAAGGGCCGTGACCGTACCTGACTCCGATGCCGCTGGCCCCACCGAGTGGGGCGGGGGCCACGGGGTGGGGCCGTGGGCGGGTCCGCCGCCCGACGACGCTCGATACGACCCCGAGCTTCTGGATGTCGGAGACACCCGCAATGTCGTTGATGCGTATCGCTATTGGACCCGCGAGGCCATCGTCGCCGACATCGACGAACGCAGGCACCGGCTACACATTGCGATCGAGAACTTCGGTAACGACGCGAACATCGGCGCGGTCGTGCGTACCGCGAACGCCTTCGCCGTCGACACGGTACACATCGTCGGCCGCCGGCGCTGGAACCG
>JAGQTR010000144.1:7381-8823 GCA_020438915.1 Mycobacterium sp. | reverse complement strand
CGACACCTCCTCCCCGAAAACGACGGGCCTGGGGAGGGCGATGACGAGCCATAGTCACATCAGTCGTTCCAGTTCGCGTTATCCGAACTGCCCCGGACCCCAATTGCGGGATGTTTTGGTAGTCGGCTCGAACTTCGGGGCTTCACGCTGAGTGGATTGCGACGTATAGGAGCCGCCGTGCGCGGCGTCGTTCGTGTCTACAACGGCGTGTGCCGACGGTGCGCCAAAGGCTGCGGCGACGACAATGGCTGCGCCCGCCAAAGTGGACTTGACGTTCATCTTCATGGCTTCTCCTCATAGCTCGATTCGATACTCGTGGCGCCAACTGAGCGGACACCCTCGCCTCGTCAGATCTGAACTTAGGGATTGAACCTGTCAGGAAGCTGGGAAAACCCTGTACGGAAGGGTCCGTGTTCAACGTCACATTGAGCCATCGCTTCGATCCCAGTGATGCACGGATGCGACTGAGCGGCAGGAAGATTCACCGTCAGCGCAGGACGGATAGTCCAAAATGAGTCCGTCCTCGTACCTGCCCGACGGAGTCAGAGCCACGCCTGAGGGCAGGCCACTACAGCGGCGACGTGCAGGATGAAATCGTCGGCGCCGGCCAAAAAATAGACCTCCATCACCCCGATTTCCCGCAGCCGGCGCACTCGTCCCTGACACGTCGACGGGCGATCCCGACGAGCTCGGCCAGCGCGCTGTTCGACATGCGGGCGTCAGCGTGCAGTGCGGTCAATATCCGCCGGTCGACATCATCAATCCCCGCGGCCCGAACATCCTTCGACGCCCGCGCCTATCCGGTGAATCTTCAGCCACAAACTGAGAATAGTGAATTAGCATCAGCAATATTGCTGCTAGATCGGCTTTTCTTCACAATTGAGGCTAACCACGTCTTGAAGCTATTCACGACTTTGAGGAGCGATCATGCGTGTCGGCGTCCCGACCGAGATCAAGAACAATGAGTTTCGCGTCGCCATTACCCCGGCCGGTGTGGCCGAACTCGTCCACCGCGGGCACGAGGTACTCATACAGGCCGGCGCGGGCGAAGGATCGGCGATCTCGGACGCCGACTTCAAACGCACCGGCGCGCAGCTGATCAACGATGCAGACGAGGTGTGGGACGAGGCCGACCTGCTGCTCAAGGTAAAAGAACCGATCGAGGCGGAGTACGGCCGCATGAGATCAGGTCAGACATTGTTCACCTACCTGCATCTGGCGGCATCAAAGCCGTGCACCGACGCACTGCTCGCTTCCGGAACGACATCGATCGCCTACGAAACAGTGCAGACCACTAGCCCGAACGGATCCATAGCGCTGCCCCTGCTCGCCCCGATGAGCGAGGTCGCGGGTCGGCTCGCTGCTCAGGTCGGCGCCTACCACCTGATGCGTAGCCATGGCGGTCGCGGCGTCCTGATGGGCGGCGTCCCCGGGGTCGCTCC
>JAGQTR010000144.1:0-7271 GCA_020438915.1 Mycobacterium sp. | reverse complement strand
ATCGACGCCGAGTACGACGGCAGCATCGAGACTCGCTACTCGTCGAGGTTGGAACTCGAGGACGCCGTAAAGGCAGCCGACCTCGTCATCGGCGCCGTGCTCGTACCCGGGGCGAAGGCACCCAAGCTGGTCACCAATTCGACTGTGGCCCAAATGAGGTCGGGTGCGGTGCTGGTCGACGTCGCGATAGACCAGGGCGGTTGCTTCGAGGACTCCCGGCCAACCACCCACGACGACCCGACATTTGCCGTGCACGACACCATCTTCTACTGCGTGGCCAACATGCCCGGAGCAGTGCCCCGCACGTCGACCTTCGCGTTGACCAATGCCACCGCGCCATACGTGTTCGAGCTCGCTGACAAGGGCTGGAAGGCTGCCTGCCGGGCCGATGCCGCACTGGCGAAGGGGCTTTCGACCCACGACGGCGCGCTGCTGTCCGAGCAAGTGGCCAGCGACCTTGACCTGCCGTTCACCGACTGCGCAACCGTGCTGGATTAGCCGGTCACGAACTGACGGGCGCTCAAGTGCTTGTCGGGAGTTGCAGACTGGCAATCAACTCGGCGAGACCGATTCCGAATGTTTCGAGAACTGTGACACCAGTGTCGGCATCGAGCTGGAAAATTGCCTGATCGGTGTACACCCTGCTGACGCACCGCAGGCCGGTCAGCGGATAGCTGCACTCCGGCACGAGTTTGGCTACGCCATCCCTGTTGAACAACGACATCATGACGTAGACGGCCTTGGCGCCAATAGCGAGGTCCATCGCTCCACCGACTGCTGGAATCGCTTCCGGTGCACCGGTGCTCCAATTGGCAAGGTCGCCACGGTGGGAGACTTGAAAAGCGCCCATCACGCAGACATCAAGGTGCCCGCCTCGCATCATCGCGAACGAGTCAGCATGATGAAAGTAGGCTGCGCCCGCAAGCTCGGTGACGGGAATCTTGCCGGCATTGGTCAGGTCGGGATCGGCTTCGTCGTCGCGGGCTTCGGGCCCCATCCCCAACATGCCATTCTCGGTGTGCAGCAGGATCCCACTGTCGGTCCGCAGGTGTTCGGCGACGGTCGTGGGCTGGCCGATGCCGAGGTTGACCACCGATCCGGCCGGGATGTCGCGGGCCACCGCGGCGGCGAGTTCGTCGCGGGTGAGCGGACCGCGGCCGAGGTGCTCGACAGTGCTTCCGACATTGTCGTCCGGCGTCATGGTTGCCTACCGGTCTGGCGCGGGCCGACATCGAGTACCCGGTCGACATAGATGCTGGGCGTAACGACGTGTTCGGGGTCGATCGAGCCCACGTCCACGACCTCGGCGACTTCGACGATCGTCGTAGTGGCCGCGGTTGCCATCACTGGACCGAAGTTGCGGGCGGTTTTGCGGTACAACAGGTTTCCGATGCGGTCGGTCCGATGGGCGCGGATCAGCGCGTAATCACCGTGGATCGGATACTCCAAGGCGTACTCCCTGCCGTCGATGTTGCGGATCTCCTTTCCCGCTGTGAGCGCGGTTCCCACACCGGTGGGGCAGAAGAAGGCGCCGATGCCGGCGCCCGCCGCGCGCAACCGCTCGGCGAGGGTGCCCTGCGGTATCAACTCGAGTTCGATCTTGCCGGCCCGATAAAGTTCGTCGAATACCCACGAGTCACGCTGTCGGGGAAACGAACACAGGATCTTGCGGACCCGGCCCGCTGCCAGCAGCGCGGCCAGTCCGGTGTCGCCGTTGCCGGCGTTGTTGCTGACGACGGTGAGGTCGGTCGCACCCTGCTCGATGAGGGCATCGACTAGAGCGGTGGGCATTCCGGCCATGCCGAAACCCCCGATGAGCACGGTGGAACCGTCTTCGAGACCCTCCAATGCCTCGATCGGCGAGGTGGTGATGACGATGCTCATCGATCCCCCGCCGCCACACCCGTCACGGTTCCTCCGCACTGGCCTCGAAGACGCGCTGGGCGATCCGAAAAGCGGTGTTCGCGGCCGGCACGCCACAGTAGATGGCGGCCTGCAGAAAGACTTCGCTGATCTCCTCGCGGGACAACCCGTTGCGGATCGCGGCCCGAACATGCATGGCCAGTTCGTCGTCGTGCCCGCCGGCAATCAGCGCGGTCAGGCAGATGATGGAGCGGCTGCGGCGATCCAGACCGGGCCGTGTCCAGATGCTGCCCCATGCATAGTCGGTGACCAAGGTTTGAAAGTCTCGGGTGAAATCGGTCGTCAGCGCGTTAGCGCGGTCGACGTACTCAGTGCCGAGCACATCTCGGCGCACGGCCATGCCCCGCTCATACCGGCTGTCAGTCATCGCATCTCCGTTTCGTCATTGCGGTGAGCAAGGTCGCGATCTGGTCAGGCTGCTCAACTGGGGCGAGGTGTGCGGCGTCAGCGACCTCGGCGAACCGCCCGCACCGCACATTCGCACTGATGAAGCGCAGCGAATCCGCCCTTGTGACGATGTCGTTCGCACCGGCCACGGCCAGCACCGGAATGTCGATCTGAGCGAGGCGGGCACGCACGTCGAAGTCGGCCAGCGCCGCACAGACCTGCGCGTAGCCCACATCGTCCACGCCTTCCAGTTCACCCAGCAGGGTTCGCACGCAACCTGGGTCGCGGTCGGAGAACGCCGGGTCGAACCACCGCTGGGCGGACTGGGCCATGAGTGCGCGAGTGCCTGCGCGCCGCACCGTCTCCGCTCGGGATTTCCAGTCGGCCGGGGTGCCGATCTGGGCCGCCGTACCGATAGGAGCTGCCGCGAGTAGCCGCTGCGGCCAGTCGAGCAGCAGTTGCAGTCCTACCGCGCCGGCGACCGAGACGCCGGCGTAGGTGAACGGCACTGCCCCAATCGTCTCGTCTACCCAATGGATGACACCGGCCGCCAGATCGCCGATCGTGAACGGTTCCCGTGGCGGTGGGCTGGCACCGTGTCCGGGGAGGTCCCAGCCGATGACGTGGTAGCTGTCGGCGATCCGCCCCGCGACCGGGGACCACAGCATCTTCACGGTCGTGCCCAGTGACGGGCCCACAACCAGCGACGGCAGTTGCGGTACGCCACCAAGAACAGAGCCACCGATCAGCGGAACGCTCACGAGGCTCCGTCGAGGACGTGTTGTGCACGCGCGATCGCTTGGTCGATCAACAGGTCTACAGCACCGAAATAGGTTGGTGTGGGTTCCTTTTCCGCAAGGCGCGCCATTACGCGCTGCTCCCCCAGAACATCGGCGTCGGCGAGATTCTGGGCCATCTGCGTGGCGTTGATCTGCAGGCCGCCGACGAGCTCGCAGCATTGCGCACCGGCGACGACCGCGCGGCGGGCGAGGGTACGCAGGGTGTCCCATTCGGCGTGCCAGACCCCGTCGGGTCGTTCGTCATTGGCCAGTGCGGCGGCGGTGTGCAGTGTGGCGGCCAACGGTGGTGCGGTGATCGCGGCGCGGCGAATCAGGATGGACAGCACCGGGTTGTGCTTGTGCGGCATCGTCGATGAGGTACCACGCGTTGCGGTGGTCGGTTCACTGAGCTCGGCGATCTCGGGCCGCGCGAGCGTGACGACGTCTGAGGCTATATGACCCCAGGCGTCGGTGCAGCCGACCAGCGCGTCGGCCAGGGCGGTCACCGGCGCCCGTGCGGTGTGCCAGGACGCCCGGCTGTCCAACCCCAATCGGTCCGCGGTGGCTTGCGTCAATTCGACCGCGAATTCGGCTGGGCTGCCGGGAAGTTCCCGCAGCGTCACTAATTCTGCTGTGGCCGAAAGTGTTCCAGCCGCACCCCCGATCTGGATCGGGGTACCCACACCGCTGATTCGTTGGTAGGCGTCGACGACTCCGTCGAGCCATCGAGCGGCCTTTGCACCGAAGGAGGTGGGCACGGCGTGCTGGGTGAGGGTACGAGCCACCAACGGTGTGCCCCGATGGGCATCAGCCAGCGTGCACAGGGCGGCGATCTGCTCGGCGAGTTGGACGGTCAGCTCCTCGAGAACTCGTCGCAGCGACAACATCATGGCGCTGTCGAGCACATCCTGGCTGG
Organism: Mycobacterium sp.; assembly: GCA_020438915.1. Taxonomy (GTDB): domain Bacteria; phylum Actinomycetota; class Actinomycetes; order Mycobacteriales; family Mycobacteriaceae; genus Mycobacterium. Next base: position 3,266 of record JAGQTR010000144.1, on the reverse strand, counting down.
TGAGCCCACGATGGATCCATTGACCGACCGCGGAGCCGGACCGTTGGCGAAGCAGTCGAACCAGGCCTATGACGGGGTTACCACCGTCTTCGGCAGCGACGGCCAGCGCCTCGCGGTCCGCGCTGCTGACGAGCTGGCCGATGTCTTCGGCCGCGCAGTCGGCCGGCGCCACTCCTGCCTTCACCAGCGCGTCCAGCCAGGCCGCCTCAACGGCGATCATGGATGCCAGTAACGCCTGGTCGGACATGAGGTCACCGGCACGGTGGTCACCGGGCCACAGCAGATTTGTCATGGCCGGCCGTCGCGGTAGTCCAGAAACACCGTCTCGTCGACTCCCTGAAGGTGGATGTCGAAACGGTACCCGGTTGACTCGGTCGCGCACACGAGGGTGTGCCTACGCTCGGCGCGGACGGCGTTGAGCAGTGGGTCGCCCGCCAGCTGCCCTTCGGGAAGGTAAGCGCGGGTGAACAACCGGTCCAACAGGCCACGGGCGAATACCGTGATAGCGAAGAACGGCGGGCGCTGCGCGGTGGCCGAACCCGGTGTCAGAGTGGTGAAGCTGTAATGCCCGGACGCGTCGGTGGCCGCCCTGCCCCACCCGGTGAACGCCGAACCGTCGCGGCGCAACGATCCCGGCCGCTGTACGACCGTGCCGTCCGAATCAGGTTGCCAGATCTCGATCAGCGCGTCTGGGACGCCATCACCTGCGCCGTCGTAAACCACCCCGTGTAGTTGAATCGCCCCCGGATGGGTGTCGGTGACCAACCGGCTGGCACCGGGAAAGGTCAACGCGTCGTGGAAGAACGGGCCGACAGTCTGCCCCGCGGTGCCGATCAGCTCAGTCATCGTCACCACCGCGGGAAAGCCAGGTGCGGCGGCTTCCGGTCAGGACGATGTCCCAGCGATAGGCCGTCGCGAAGCCTGCCTGACTGAGGTTGTGGTCATATGTCGCGTTCAGCCGCTGGCGGGCCGCGGGAGCGACGACGGATTGGTAGATGGGATCCAGGGCGCACAGCGGATCCCCCGGAAAGTACATCTGGGTGACCAGTCGCTGCGTGAAGGCCGTCCCGAAAACCGAGAAGTGGATATGGGCTGGACGCCAGGCATTGTGGTGGTTTCGCCACGGGTAGGGGCCCGGCTTGATGGTCAGGAAGCGATACGTTCCATCCGGTGCGGTCAGACACCGTCCCACACCGGTGAAGTTCGGATCGATCGGGGCCGGATGCCGGTCGCGCTGATGCCGGTAGCGGCCCGCGGCATTGGCCTGCCAGATCTCGATCAGCTGGCCCGCCACCGGCCGGCCGGATCCATCGAGGACCTGCCCGGTCACAATGATGCGCTCGCCGATCGGGGTGCCCGAATGCGCGACCGTCAGGTCGGAGTCGAGTGGGTCGACGTCCTGATGCCCGAAGCACGGGGTCCATCGTTCGATCTCGTCGGGATCGGCAGACTGTAGGCGACTGTGGGGAAATCGCAGTCTGCTGCTGCGGTAGGGCGGGTAGTCCAGAAGTGGTTGCGGTTCAGTACCACAGGAACTTTCATGCTCAAGGGAGATCTGGGCGATCTGGGCCGATATCTCCGTTTGGGACGATGCGCGAGAGGCCGCCGTTGCGGGCTTCATACCGCGTGAGGTTAAGCCACCGATCAGATACCCTCAAGGCTCTACTTCCATCCAGTGAAAGCCCATGGGACTGCCATATGGCGGGTAACACCGAACGGCCCGGGGCGACCGTCGCGGCGCGGACGCTGGCGGTGATCGGCGCGTTCGACCCTGAACACCCGCGCCTGACACTCACCGACATCGCCCGGCGAGCCGAGATTCCCGTGCCGACCGCGCACCGCCTCATCGGTGAATTACGGGCGTGGGGGGCGCTGACCCGCGAGCCGTCCGGCAGCTACGTCATCGGCCGCCGGCTGTGGAACATCGGAATGCTGGCGCCCATGCAGACAGGTTTGCGGGAGATCGCCTCGCCGTTCCTGCACGACTTGTACGCTGCCACGTTGGCGACCGTCCACCTGGCGGTCCGCGACGCCGAACAGGCCCTCTATATCGACCGTCTCGCTGGTCACGCGTCGGTGCCCATCATCAGCAACACCGGGTCCCGGCTGCCCCTGCACGCCACCGGTGTCGGCAAGGTCCTGCTGGCGTACGCCCCGGGCGACGTTCAGCAGAGAACCCTTGCGAGCCTGAGCAGGATCACTGCGCACACAGTGGTTCATCCCGGGATCCTCGCCGGCCAGTTGTCCCGAGTCCGGCGAGACGGTTACGCCACAACCGTCGAGGAAATGACTTTGGGCGCGTGCTCGGTCGCGGTGCCGGTGTGGCGCAACGACGACGTCGTGGCAGCGCTCGGAATCGTCGTACCCGAGATCAAACGCAGCCGATCCAGGCTCGTGGCGGCCCTGCAGGTCGCCGGCCACGGCATCTCACGGATGCTCAATGGTTGAGCCGGCCTGGTCACCGGCGCCGATCGCCGATCACTACTCGTTGCCCAGACGGGCCACCTCGTAGCGCCACACCGCATCGGTGGTGAAAGTGGTTCCGAGGTCAGGCAACTCGTCCCAGTCTCGGTCGTCGATCTCCCGCAGCGCGCCGCCGGCGACCCGGACCTGCAATGAGATCCGGGCAAGTTCTTCGAGGCTGATCGCCTGCAACACCGCCTGCTGCACCGTGGCGGCGGCACTGGTGATGCCGTGTCCACGACAGATCACCACTGGCCGGCCTGCCATCGCAGCCGTCATCTCCCTACCGAGCTCGGCGGTTCGGATCAGCACGGCGCGTTGATATACCGGAACTCCGCCGCGCGCCAGCCAGGCCCCCGGAATGTCGTAGGCGCCGAGGATCGGCCGGATCGTGATCCCCGCGAGGTCGGCCGCGACGACGTTCGGTGGATGCAGATGCGCGACACCGAGATGCATCGGATGAGCTCGCATGACCTCCACGTGGATGGGCAGTTCGTTGGGAACTCGGTAGCCGTCGAGTTCCCCGGGTCCGCCGGCGGTGCCGTCGAAGCGGATGAGCCGGATATCGGTGGGTGTGGTGTACGCCACTCCCGTGTCGGAATCGCTGCGACAGCGAATGAGCAGGTGCTCATCGTCGACGCGCAGGCTGAGGTGGCCAAGGATGCCGTCGACCAAACCGCGCCCCGCCGCGACTCGACAAGCCTGGGCAACGATTGTGCGCTGCTGATCCAGTGACGCGGTCGACGTCATGTGGGTGCGCCGATGCCGAACCCGCCATCGGGACGGATGTTGTCTGCGGTGAT
>JAGQTR010000143.1 GCA_020438915.1 Mycobacterium sp. | reverse complement strand
ACGGGTTACAGCCCGGCGGGCCGGTGCGCACGGTGAAGGTCTGGAGTCAGCCCTCGGGTAGGTGCACGCCGAAATGAGAGTCCTCGAGGGTTCCAACCGGGTCCGCAGCGGGTTGATGGGTGTCATCATCACCGTCATCGTCATCGGCGTGGGGCAGAGTTTCGCCAGCGTGCCGATGCTGTTCGCCACCCCGACTTATTACGCGGAGTTCGCCGACACCGGCGGCATCAACAACGGCGACAAGGTGCGGATCGCCGGCGTCGACGTCGGATCGGTGCGATCGCTGGAGATCGACGGGGACCGGGTCCGCATCGGCTACTCGCTGGACGGCACCCAGATCGGTACCGACAGCCGGGCGGCGATCCGCACCGACACCATCCTCGGACGGCGCAACGTAGAGATCGAGCCGCGCGGTTCAGAACCGTTGCGCGCCAACGGAGTACTGCCGCTGAGTCAGACCACCACCCCGTATCAGATCTATGACGCATTCTTTGACGTCAGCACCTCCACCACCGGATGGGACACCCAGACGATCAAGGAATCGCTGAACGTGCTGTCGGAAACCATCGATCAGACCTACCCGCACCTGAGTGCGGCACTCGACGGCGTAGCGCGGTTCTCCGACACCATCGGCAAGCGCGACGATCAGATCACCGCGCTACTGGCCAACGCCAACAAGGTGGCCGGCGTCCTGGGCAACCGCAGCGAGCAGATCAACGAGCTGTTCGTCAACGCCCAGACCCTGCTGGCCGAGGTCAACGAGCGCAACTACGCGGTGAGTCAGCTGCTGGAGCGAGTCGGCTCGTTCTCCGACCAGGTCAAGGGCCTGATCGACGACAATCCCAACCTCAACCACGTTCTCGAACAGCTCAGGGTGGTCAGCGACATCCTGGTCGAGCGCAAGTTCGACCTCGCCGATTCGCTTGCCACGCTGTCCAAGTTCACCGCGTCTCTGGGAGAAGCCGTGGCCTCGGGCCCCTACTTCAAGGTGATGCTGGCCAACCTGGCCCCGTACTGGCTCCTGCAGCCGTTCGTCGACGCCGCGTTCAAGAAACGCGGCATAAACCCCGAGGAGTTCTGGCGCAACGCCGGTCTGCCGGCATTCCAATTCCCGGACCCCAATGGCGTCGGCTTCCCCAACGGGGCTCCGCCGCCGGCGCCGACTCCGGTGGAAGGCACCGCCGAGAATCCCGGCCCCGCAGTCCCGCCGGGCTCACCGTGTTCCTACACACCACCGGCTGACGGGCTGCCCAGGCCCGAGAATCCGCTACCGTGCGCGGATCTGGCCGTGGGACCCTACGGTGACAATCCATACGGACCCAACTACCAGGCAGACCGTCCGAATGTGGCGACCTCGGCGCCGAACGTCCATGGACCGCAACCCGCTCCGGGTGTGCCGGCCGCGGCGGTTCCGGGTCAGCTGTCCCCGAATGTGCCCGGTGCCAGGGTCCCGCTGCCGCCCGCCCCGCCCGGTGCCCGCACGGTGCCGCTGGCCCCGCAGCCGTCGCCGCCGGACTTCACCCCGGGCATCGCACCGCTGCCTCCGGCGCTGACCGGGCCGCCGCCGCCACCGGGGCCCGGCCCGGCTCCGGCGCCGGCGGGCCAGCCGGTGCTTCCGGGAAACCCGCCGTTCCTCCCACCCGGGTCACAAGGTTAGGGGGTCTGGAGTAGATGTCGACAATCTTCAATGTGCGGAACATCAAGGTGCCCGGACTTTCTCGGGTGACGGTCACCGTCGGCATCGTGGTGCTGATCGTGGGGATAATCGCCGCCTTCGTCGGTTGGAACTTGTACAAGAGGCTCACCACCAACACCGTCGTGGCCTACTTCAGCCAGACCCTGGCGTTGTATCCCGGTGACAAGGTTCAGATCATGGGGGTGCGCGTCGGGTCGATCGACAAGATCGAACCGGCCGGGGACAAGATGCGGGTCACGTTCCATTACGACAACGACCACAAGGTTCCCGCCGACGTGACCGCCTCGATCCTGAACCCGAGCCTGGTCGCGTCGCGCACAATCCAGTTGGCGCCGCCTTACACCGGCGGTCCGGTCCTGGAGAACAACGCCGTCATCGACATCGACCGCACCCAGGTGCCGGTCGAATACGACGATCTGCGCGACTCGCTGAGCCGACTGCTCACCGACCTGGGTCCGACCCCGGATCAGCCGAAGGGCCCGTTCGGAGACATCATCGAAGCCGCCGCGGACGGATTTGCGGGCAAGGGCGAACAGCTCAACCGGACGCTGAACGGCCTGTCGGAAGCGCTGTTTGCGCTCAACGAGGGCCGGGGGGACTTCTTCGGCGTCGTCAGGAGCCTGGCGCTGTTCGTCAACGCCTTGCACAAGAGCGACCAGCAGTTCGTGGCGCTGAACAATGACCTCGCGCAGTTCACCAACGCGTTCACCGACACCGACCGCGAGGTCGCCGACGCGCTCCAGGATCTCAACGAGTTACTCGCCACGACAAGGGGTTTCATCGAGGAGAACGGCGGGGTGCTCGCGCATGACGTCAACAACCTCGCCGAGGCGACCAACGCGATCCTGCAACCCGAGCCCCGCGATGGTCTGGAAACCGGCCTGCACGTGTTCCCCAACCTCGGCGCCAATATCGTCAACATCTCGTCGCCGAACGCGGGCGGCATCGTCGGTATGCCGGTGATCGCCAACTTCGCCAACCCGATGCAGTTCATCTGCAGTGCCATTCAGGCGGGCAGCCGGCTGGGCTACCAGGAGTCCGCGGAGTTGTGCGCGCAGTACCTGGCGCCGATCTTGGACGCGATCAAGTTCAACTACCTACCGTTCGGCGCCAACCAGCTCGCCACCGCGATGACCCTGCCCAAGCAGATCGCGTACTCCGAGCCGCGCCTGCAGCCGCCGCCGGGTTACAAGGACACCACGGTCCCGGGTATCTTCTCGCGCGACACCCTGTTCTCGCACGGCAACCACGAGCCGGGTTGGGTTGTGGCCCCAGGCATGCAGGGCGTCGAGGTGCAACCGTTCACCGCGAACATGCTCACCCCGGAGTCGCTGGCCGAACTGATGGGTGGGGCCGACATCGTGGCGCCCCCCGCACCGCCGGCCTTCGGGGTCGACAACGGCAGGTTGCCCGGTCCGCCCAACGCGTACAGCCAAGACACCCCGCTGCCGCCCCCGTGGTATCCGCAGCCCGGACCACCGCCGGGACCGGCGCCAGGCGTCATCCCCGGTGACCCACTCGGCGCGATCACCCCGGCCGCACCGCCGGCCGCCGCACCCGCACCTGCCGCACCAGCGGGCCCGCCGTTGCCCGCCGAGATGGGAGGCTGATCGATGGCCAAGTGGCGCAAGACAACTCAGCGGGTGATCGCCCTGGCCGCGGCGGCGCTGGTGCTCAGCTCGTGCGGGTCGTGGCGGGGAATCTCGAACGTGCCGCTTCCGGGTGGTCCCGGCACCGGGCCCGACCATACGACGATCTACGTGCAGATGCCGGATACGTTGGCGCTCAACGTCAACAGCCGGGTGCGGGTCGCCGACGTGTATGTCGGCCGGGTCCGCGCGATCGAGTTGAAGAACTGGATCGCCACTTTGACCATCGACCTCGAGCCGTCGGTGAAGCTGCCCGTCAACGCGCTGGCCAAGATCGGTCAGACCAGCCTGTTGGGCAGCCAGCACGTTCAGCTGGACACGCCCCCCGATCCGTCCTCGGAACTGCTGGAGTCCGGCGACACCATCCCGCTGAAGAATGCCTCGGCGTTCCCGACCACCGAACGGGTCCTGGCCAGCATCGCCTCCATCCTCACCGGCGGTGGCGTGTCGAATCTGGAGACGATCCAAACCGAGATCAACAACGTACTCACCGGCAGGGCCGACGAGATCAGAGAGTTCCTGACCCGCCTGGACACCTTCACCGACGAGCTGAACCAGCAGCGCGACGACATCACCCGCGCCATCGACAACACCAACCGGCTGCTGGCGATCGTTGCGCAGCGTAACGACACCCTCGACGCGGTGCTCACCGAATTCCCGCCGTTGATACAGCATTTCGCCGATACCCGGGATCTCTTCGCCGATGCCGTCGAGGCGCTCGGCCGGATCAGCGGGGCCGCTGAGGATGCGATCGCACCCGCGAGCGCCAACCTGAACACCAACCTGGCCAACCTGCAGCGTCCGCTGCGTGAACTGGGCCGGGCCGGACCCTATGTTGTGGACGCGCTCAAGCTGCTGCTGACCGCGCCGTTCAGCATCGAGAACGTGCCGAAGGTCGTCCGCGGCGACTACATCAACGTCTCGGTACTCGTCGACCTGACGTTGTCGGCAATCGACAACGGAGTGCTCAGCGGAACCGGCGTCTCGGGCATGCTGCGCGCGCTGGAGCAAGCATGGGGGCGTGACCCGGCCACGATGATTCCCGACGTCCGGTACACACCCAATGCGCACTCGGTGCCTGGCGGCCCTCTGGTGGAAAGGGGTGAGTGAGCAATGTTGACGCGGTTCGTCAAGTTTCAGCTCGTGCTGTTCACGATCCTCACTGTGATCGCGTTGGTGGTGCTCGGCGTGTACTACCTGAGGTTGCCCACCATGGCCGGAGTCGGCCAGTACACGTTGTACGCCCAGTTGCCGAGATCGGGCGGACTGTACGAGACCGCCAATGTCACCTATCGCGGCACCCAGATCGGTAAGGTGACCGCGGTCGAGCCGACCGAAGATGGCGCCAGGGCCACCATGCTGATCGGCGACGAGTTCAAGATCCCGGTCGATTCCTCGGCGAATGTCCACTCGGTCTCGGCCATCGGGGAGCAGTACCTCGACCTGGTGCCGGCCAGCGATTCCACGCAATACTTCAGCCCGGGACAGACCATCACCAAGAGTGCGGTGCCGGCCGAGGTCGGTCCGGCGCTGGACGCGGCCAACGAAGGCCTGGCGGTCCTGCCGAAGGAGAAGATCGACTCCCTTCTCACCGAAACCTCTCTGGCAGTGGGGGGTCTGGGTCCGGCCCTACAGCGGTTGGTGGAATCGACGACGAACATCGCCGAGGGATTCCGGGAGGACCTGCCCCAGGTGAACGACATCATCGCCAATTCCGCACCGATCCTGGAAAGCCAAGTGACCTCGGGTGACGCCATCGAGCAGTGGGCGGCCAACCTGAACATCATCGCCTCCCAAACCGCCGAACAGGACGCCGCGCTGCGCAGCGGTCTGCAGCAGGCCGCCCCGACGCTCGATCAAGTGTCGGCGGTGTTCAGCGATGTACAGGAGGCTCTGCCGCAGACGCTGGCGAACCTGGCGGTCGTCATCGATATGCTCAAGCGCTACAACAAGGGCCTCGAGCAGGCGTTGGTGGTGCTGCCGCAGGGTGCCTCGATTGCCCAGGCGGGCACCATCTTCGAGGGCGAGGGCCTGCTGCATTTCGGTCTTTCCATCAACCAGCCGCCGCCCTGTATGACCGGTTTCCTGCCGGCTTCGCAGTGGCGGTCCCCGGCGGATACCAGCACCGCACCGCTGCCCTCGGGAACGTACTGCAAGATCCCGAAGGACTTCCAAGGTAACGCCGTGCGCGGTGCCCGCAATTATCCGTGTGCCGATGTGCCGGGTAAGCGGGCGGCGACGCCGCGGGAATGCCACAGCGACGAGCCGTACGTGCCCTTGGGGACCAACCCCTGGTACGGCGACCCGAATCAGATCCTGTCCTGCCCGGCGCCCGCAGCCCGGTGCGACCAGGCGGTGAACCCGGGCCAGGTCATCCCCGCGCCGTCGGTGAACAACGGCATGAACCCGTTGCCCGCCGATCGACTGCCGCCGCCGGAGTCGGTCGCCCCGGTCAGCGATCCGTGGAGCCCACCGGGCTCGGGTACCGTCAGCTGCAGCGGACAGCAACCCAACCCGTGTATCTACACTCCGGCACAGGGACCGCCCGGCAGCACCGCGGCCTACAGCCCCAGTAGCGGTGAGGTGATCGGTCCGGACGGGGTCAGATACAACGTCGGCAATTCGAGCAACCCAGGAGACGACGGATGGAAGGAGATGCTGGCACCAGCCGGCTGAACCCCGATCCAGCTGACGGTCGGCGGCCTGCGCGGCTGGGAATCGGTTGGGTCGCAAGCATCTGTGCGGCATTGGTGCTGCTCGCCTCCGGCGCGATAGCCGGGGGTTATCTCGCCCTGCGGGCCAGCGAGCGTACCGAGGAGCTCACGCGCTCCGGTGAGGCGGCGTTGCAGGCCGCGATGGAGTGTGTGGCGGCCACCCAGGCGCCGGACACCGCAACGATGACCGCCAGCCAGTCGAAGATCCTGGAGTGCTCGACCGGCGATTTCGGCGTCCAGGCGGGGCTCTTCAGCAGCGTGGTGGCCGAGGCGTATGAGGCGTCCAACGCCACGGTGGCGGTGGACGAACTACGGGCCGCCGTCGAAGGTCACAACGACGATGGATCGGTCAACGTCCTGGTGGCGGTACGGGTCAGGATCTCCAACGCCGAAGCGAGCGATCAGCAGGTGGGGTACCGGCTGCGGGCGAGGATGGCCTATGACGAGGGGCAGTACCGGATCGCCAAACTGGATCAGGTCACCTCGTGACCACAGTTCTCGAGCAGGATTCACAGGCCCCCGCCCCGCGGGTGACTGCGGATGTGGCGCTGGCGTCGTGGCCGGTCCGCGCGGGGGCGTTCGCGGTGGACCTGCTGCCTGGCCTTGCGGTCATCACGACGATGGCACTGCAGGCGCTGACCGCACCCGGGGACGGCTGGCTGCGGTGGGCCTACGCCGCGGTCGGTGCGACGACGTTGGCCGCGATGGTGCTGAACCGGTTGGTGCTGCCCAACGCGACCGGATGGACGCTGGGCCGGGCATTGTTCGGGATCGCGGTGCGTCGCAGCGAGCCAAAGGGTTCCACGGTGGACGTCGGCCTCGCGCGACTGACGCTGCGGGAACTGGCACACCTGGTGGACACCCTGACCCTGGGTGTGGGCTGGCTCTGGCCGCTGTGGGACCGGCGCCGTCGGACGTTCGCTGATCTGGTGGCCCACACCGAGGTGCATCGGGTCGGACGGCCGCAGCGCGACATCCGGCGGCTGGTGGCGTGGATCCTCATCTCCGCGGCGGTCTTGTGCGCCGCCGCGGCGGGTCTGGGCTATGCGCTGGTCTACCGGCAGGAGCAGGCGGTCGGCGCCGCCAGGGCGCAGGTCGCCGAACAAGGGCCCACGATCGTCGAGCAGATGCTCAGTTACAACGCCGACACCCTGGCCGAGGATTTCGCCCGTGCCCAAGCGCTGACCACCGAGGGTTACCGACCGCAGCTGATCGCCCAGCAGCACGCCGTAGCGGCCGGACTGCGCCAGGGTGAGGCCACCACGAACGAGTACTGGGCGGCCAGCAGCACGGTGCTGCCCAATCCCCCCGCGACCCCGGATCAGGTGTCGATGCTGCTGGCGATGCAGGGCCAACGCGGTGCAAATCCCGAGGACCTGAAGTTCATTACGGCCACGGTGCGGGTGGACTTCGACAAGTCGGCTGACGGGCAGTGGCGGGTGGCCAACCTCACCGTTCTGAAGAAACCCCAGATGAACCAGGCCGGCCAGTGAGCCCGAAACGCAGATTCGACGACCCCGCGGCGGGCCGCGAGTCTTCCGGCGATGCGGAATCGGCCAACAGCTCGGTGCGCCCCGACTACTTCCAGGTGTCGGCCAAAGCTCCGCGGCGGTGGGGGCTCCCACTGGTAGCCATGCTGGCCGCGGCGGTGGTCACGGCGGCGGTTGCCGCCAGTTCGCTGATGTTGGTCCGGCACGAGCTCGACCGCAGGGAGAGGCTCAACGACGCTGCCGCGCTGAGCTATGCCCGTGAGTTCATGACGATGTACATGACCCTGGACCCGTTCAACGCCAACGCTTATGCAGACCGGGTGCTCGCCCAGGGCACCGGCGAGTTCGCGAAGATGTTCAAGGAGAAGCAGAACGAGATCCTGGTTCAGGTGGCCCGTTCGGAGCCTTCGGTCGGAACGGTGTTGGAGGCCGGTGTCCAGCGATGGAACGACGACGGCAGTGCCGATGTGCTGCTGGCCACGAAGGTCACCACTACGACACCGGACGGAAAGTCGACGATCGAAAGCGGAAGCCGCTGGGTCGCAACGACTGTCAAAGAGGGGGACGAGTGGAGGATCAGCAACCTGGTGCAGGTGATCTGATGGCCGACGATGACCGCGCCGTGGCCGGCGATCCGGATGGGACTGGGACCGGGCAGCCGGAGATGCCTGTCGGCAAGGCTGCTAGATCATCCAAATCAATTGGGGTGCAGCCGGATTCACCTGATATTGGGGAGTCGCCGACGGAAAGCGCAGAAACCAGCGAACCGGTCACGCTGGTCCCGCATCGGCCGGCAGGTCGCCGCCTGAAGATCGCGGCGGTTGTCGCGTCGGTGGTTTTCGTCGGAGCGGGTGCGTTCGCCGGAGCCATGGTGCAGCCGTATCTGGTCGAGCGTGCGCTCGTCCAGACGAAACTCGACATCGCCCGGACCGCCGTCGACGCGATCACGACGTTGTGGACCTACAGTCCCGACGATATGAACACCCTCGCCGACCGCGCATCCCGTTATCTCGGCGGCGATTTCGCCGAGGACTACCGCAGGTACATCGATGCCATCGTCGAACCCAACAAGCAGGCTCAGGTAACCAACACCACCGAGGTGGTGGGCGCCGCGGTGGAGACCGTCACCCCGACCGTGGCGCCTTCTGAGGCGACCGCGATCGTCTACACGAACTCGGTGGCGACCAGTCCGGTGACCAAGAACATCCCATCGCTGCGGTATCTGTCCTACCGGCTGACGGTGCAGCGGGACGGCACCCAGTGGTTGATCACCCGCATGTCGACCATCACGTCCTTCGATCTGACGCCGCAGCTGTAATCAGGGCCCAACCCGCCCCGCCGAAATCGCACTGGCGCAGGCCCCTCCTCGAGCTTTCGCTGCTGGACTGCGATCTCGGCAGTGCGGATGGCGGCGTGGCTTCAGTTGAAGCCTAGCCAGGCAGGTTGGGCGCGCTCGCGCGAGTCGCAGAGCACCGCCATGGTGTCGCAGGAACCGCGCGGCGAACCCGCGCCGGCCCACATACCGCCGGTGTCGCGGCGCAACACGATCGCCGAGGATCCGCCGCCGTCCAGCAGCACCGCGGTATCGCTACCCAAACCGCGGAACAGGTCCTGGATCTGGTCGGGAGTGTAGTTTCCGCCCTGGAACACATACATCTCGTCCCGATCCCTGGCGTAGGCGAGGGCGGTGCGCGCCGCACTGGGCCCCGGATCGTTGAGTTGGCCGGTGTCACCGGGGGCCAGCAGGCCGATACCGGCCACGGCCACGAACCGGGTGCCCTTGTCGATCAAATCCTTGATCACCGGCGATGCGGCGTCGAAGTCGTCAAGATCCTTGGGCGGCACCACGAACGGCGCCCCTGCCACCGGCATGATCATCGTCGATAGCACCTGCCAGTTCTCGTTCCCACCGGAGAGGCCCTGCTTGCCCGCGTATGCCAGCGTGCCCGTCACCGCGGTGTTCGTGCGTCCCAGGCCGCGGGTGTTGTCCACATACGCGCCCAGCGGTGAACTGCATCCGGTGGTCTTCCACGATCCGCCCTGCTGCCCGCGCACGTCGAAGAAGTTGGCGTTGATCGCGATCGTCGGCTGGCCCAGCGCCTGCCACGCCTGCAGCGGCGGGTAGATCTCGGAGGCCTGCCACAGGCCCTCGCCGGTACGTGCGCGGGGATCGCGCTCACAGCGGGCCTGGTAGCCGGTGTGGGAGTCGGCGAGCAGTCGTGGGGCAAGCCGTTGCGAGGCAGCCTTGATGATCATCAACCGGCCGCCGTTGTTCATCTCGTACCAGTTGCCGGCCGCGTTGAGCATCGGGGCGGGGAAACCGTTGCCGAAGTTGTAGACCAGATAGGAGCCGCGGGTGTTGGCGATGGCACCCGCAAGCAATTCACGCGCGCCGGCCGCGGTCGCGACCGGGGTTCCGGTAGAGGTGCCGAGGACGGCGCACACCATCGCCACCGCGACGGTCCGGGCGCCGAGTGCGATGCGCCGAAAGTTTGCGGGTGGAGTCGGCACCGGCGGCTCCTCTCGACGTGCTGGTGGCAGACGAACTCGACAAGATAACAGTAATCCCAGTAGTCACACTGTCAACTTTCATCACAGTGGCATCACGTCGCGGTTGCAGCCCGGTCGCTGCGACGTTTGCTGGCGTTGCGGCGCGCAGCGAAGACTGCGGACCTCGAACCCCAAACTCGGGGACCAGCGGCGGCTAACCGGGCGGTGCGAGTCGGTAGATGGCATCGGCATAGTCATCGGTGATGTAGACCGCGCCGTCGGGTCCGGCCACGGCCGCGACCGGACGGCCCCAGCGGGATCCGTCGTCGGCCTGGAATCCGCCGACGAGGGTCTGCTGGTTACCCAGATCGCCGTCACGCCAAGGGTAGAAGGACACTTCTGGCGCGCGCGGCGGTTGCCGGTTCCACGACCCGTGAATGCCGACCAATGCGCCGCGGGCGAAGGGCTCGGGTAGGTCGCCGTCGACGAAGCTCAGCCCGAGCGGTGCCGAGTGCGCGCCGAAGCTCTGCTCCACCGGTTGCAGCGCCGCACAATCCATCCGATCGCCGTCCGGGTTGGTCTGCACATCCCGGATGAAGGGCAGATTCGCCGGTCCGGAACCTGAATAGTCGGAATTGCAGTAGGGCCAACCCAATTCGCGACCCTGAGTGAGCCGTGCCAGCTGTTCGGGCGGATGATCGTTCACGTAGTCAGCGATAACCTGTCCGTAGTAGGGGCCCGGCTCGGGGAACGCGACGTTGTCCCGCCCGTTGACCGCGGTCCACAGCGCCCCGTCGGGAGCCACCGCCAGCCCGGTGCCATTGCGGACACCGGTCGCGAACGGTGCGGCCGGGCCGCCGCCCGGCGGCACCCGCATGATCGTCGCCCGGGGCGGATCGGCAGTGCGGTCGACCGCCGAGACGTTGCCCGTCGAGCCGATGGAGAAGTAGACCGCGCCATCCGGGCCGACGGCCACGCTCTTGAGCGCGTGCGAGTAAGCCCCTCCCAGATCCGGGCTTCGTGCATCCGGAAGGCCGCTCGCGACGCGGCGGGGGTTGGTCACCGAACCCTCGGAGTAGTCGTAGGCGTCGATCTGATCGCTTTCGGCCACGTAGAGAGTCGAACCCGAAAACGTCAGGCCGTGAGGTTGATCGAGGCCGTCGAGCAGCACCGATTCCTGGGCGGGCCCGTCGGCGGCGGGCGCGAACCGCAACACTGTGCCCGCGCTGGGGGCCGACACCAGCAGATCGCCGTCGGGTGCCCAGACCGCCAGCCGCGGTTTGGGGGTGCGCGCCCAGACCGACAGCGTCCACCCCCGGGGGACCATCGCCTGTCGCGGTTCATCGAACGGTGCCGCGGCCAACGTCGGGTCGACCTCGACGGCCACCGTGCTCGACCCGATGATCAGCGGTGTATCAGCCGGAGCCGGAGTCGAGGGCTCGGGGGTGACTGCCGGTCCGGGCGCTTCGGAGCATCCCGCGAGCAGCGCTACACCCAATAGCAGTATCCCAATTCGGTTATGCCGCTGCGAGTTCGGCATGCATCTCCCAGACGAGGATTTCAGCGGGTCCGATCGCGGTGACGCGTTGACCGCCGGCTGCAGTGAACCGGACCGCGTCCCCCGCGTGCAGCGGACCTGCACCTTCGAGGACGGCCTCGCCGGTGGCTACGAACAGATGCAGGTACGGCGCCTCGGGCAGTTCGACGCTGTCACCCGGCTGCAGGCGCGCGCCGTGCAGGGCGGCGTAGCGATTGCCGATCGCGATGGCGGCGGTATCGCGGTGCGCGGGCATCCCGGAGGCGATGGTCACCAGCTTGCCCCGCAGCAGGTCGTCCTCGATCTCGACCTGCTGATACCCGGGAGTGACGCCCGCCTCGTCGGGTACCACCCACATTTGCACGAAATGCACAGGCTCACTATGAGAGTGGTCGCCCGTCAGGGTCCAGGAATCGTTCTTCTCCGAATGCAGGATGCCGCGGCCGGCCGACATCCGCTGAGCCAGCCCCGGGTAGATGACGCCGGAATGGCCGGTGGAATCCTGGTGTACGAGAGAACCGCGCAGCACCCACGTCACGATCTCCATATCGCGGTGCGGATGGGTGTCGAATCCGGCACCCGCTGCTACCCGGTCGTCGTTGTTGACCAGCAGCAGACCGTGATGGGTGTTCTCGGGTTCGTAATGGCCGCCGAAGGAGAACGAATGCTTGGAGTCCAGCCAGGCGATCTCGGTCTTGGCGCGGTCGTCGGCGCGCCGGATATCGACGATGCTTTCGGTATCGATCAATTCGATCACTCCTTGGGAGTCGCTGTCAGCCTAATGGGAACCGATCAGCG
>JAGQTR010000142.1:15910-19988 GCA_020438915.1 Mycobacterium sp. | reverse complement strand
CCTGCTTCTTGGTGCCGACGAACAGCACCTCGGCGCCTCGCGCGACCTTGTCGACCATGAACTCGTACGCCTGGTCGAAGGAGTTCGCGGTCTTCTCGAGATGGATGATGTGGATGCCGTTACGGGCGCCGAAGATGAAGGGAGCCATCTTCGGATTCCAGCGACGGGTCTGATGCCCGAAGTGGGTGCCGCTGTCCAGCAGCTGTTTCATTGTCACAACAGCCATAATTCGGCCATTCCTTACTGTTCGGTTGTTCGCGCAGCGTCGGGTGACGCCGAGCCCTGGTGCCTGCGGGTTGCCGGACTCGTTCCGAGACGTTCGGGACGAGACCGCCGGCATCCGGGTACGACCGCCAGTGGGTGGCCATGTGCAGACACGCGAAGTCAGCCCTTGCGGGCTGCGTTAGGCAGTTTACACGCCGAGCAGGGGGATTCTGACCACCGCGACGGTCATCCACAGGCCGGTCGATCCGGGCTGGCGGATACCCGCACCGATCCACTGAACTGGTGTTATGCGGATGCTCGCGATGATGGTGGCCTTATCGGTGCTGTGCGCGGCCCCGGTGGCGGCGCGGGACGACCGGCTCGATTGGCCGTTGCAACCTCCTCCGGCGGTGGCGCGGGGCTTCGACGCACCCGCCCCCAACTGGAAGCGAGGCCACCGAGGCGTCGACCTGGCCGCGACTGCCGGGCAGCCGGTGTATGCCGCGGGACCGGGCACTGTGGTGTTCGCCGGTGAGCTGGCGGGTCGTCCGCTGGTGTCGATCGCTCACCCCGGCGGCCTGCGAACCAGCTATGAGCCGGTCCAGCCCGCGGTGCGGCCCGGTCAGGCAGTACACCGCGGCACCGTCATCGGCGCGTTGATGCCGGCCCACCCCGGATGCGGCGCGCCGGCATGCCTGCATTGGGGCGCCATGTGGGGTCCGGCCGCCCGCGCCGACTATGTGGACCCGCTCGGCCTGCTCGCAGGCACCCCGATCCGGCTCAAGCCGATCCGCTGATCGACCATGCCTTTGACGCCAGGACTAGGCGCGGGGATGGGCCTGGTCATGCACGGCGCGCAGCCGCGCCACCGAGACATGGGTGTAGATCTCGGTGGTNNGGGTGTAGAGCTGGGTGGTGGCGAGCGAGGAATGGCCGAGCAGTTCCTGCACGATGCGCAGGTCGGCCCCACCTTCAAGCAGATGGGTGGCCGCACTGTGACGCAGGCCGTGCGGCCCGATGTCGGGCGCCCCGTTGACGGCGGCCATCGTCTGGTGCACGACGGTGCGAGCCTGCCGGGGATCCAGCCGACCGCCGCGGGCACCCAGCAACAGGGCAGCACCCGAGGTCGCGGTGGCCAGCGCCGGCCGTCCGACGGACAGCCATGCCGTCAAAGCGATATCGGCGGGCTCTCCGAAGGGCACGGTGCGCTGCTTGTTGCCCTTGCCCAGGACGCGCAGCAGTCGCCGGGAGGTGTCCACGTCATCGACATCCAGGCCGCACAACTCGCTCACCCGGATACCGGTGGCGTAGAGGACCTCGACGATCAGTCGGTCCCGCAGCGCGAGCGGATCACCTTGCTGCGCACCGGATTCCGCAGCGTCCATGGCGTCGATCGCTTGGTCCTGGCGCAGTACCGCGGGCAGGGTACGACGCGCCTTGGGCACCTGCAGGCGGGTCGCCGGGTCCGTGGTCATCAGACCGCGCCGTACCGCCCACGCGGTGAATGTCTTGACCGCAGAGGTGCGACGGGCCAGGGTCGCGCGGGCGACTCCGGCCGCTGCCTGCGCGGCCAGCCACGAGCGCAGCACCGGCAGCGTCACGCTGCCCAGTCCGGACCCGGGGGCCCGGTCTGACAGGAAGTCGAACAATGAGCGCAGGTCGCCGAGGTAGGCACGACGAGTGTGCTCCGAGCGACCACGCTGCAGCGCGAGGTACTCGTCGAACTCCTCCAGGATCTCCTGCACTGCTTCACCGTCGCAGATGAGTGGGGCGCTGTTCAGGTGACGCGCCGCAGCGTGTCCGGTGTCAGATCGGCCAACGTGGGATAACCGTCGACAGCCATGATGAGGTCTGTCTCGGCTAGCAGCGACCGCAGCACGTGCACGATGCCGTCCTCGCCGCCGATGGCCAGCCCGTAGGTGTAGGGCCGACCGATTCCCACCGCCGTCGCGCCGAGGGCCAGCGACTTGATGATGTCCGCGCCGTTCCGGATGCCCGAGTCGAACAGCACCGGCATGCCGTCAGCGGCCTCGACCACACCGGGCAGACAGTCGATCGCGGGCAGCCCGCCGTTGGCTTGGCGGCCGCCATGTGTCGAGCAGTAGATCCCGTCGACGCCGCCGTCGCGCGCACGCCGAACGTCGTCGGGATGGCAGATCCCCTTCAATACCAGCGGTAGATCGGTCAATGACCGCAGCCACGGCAGGTCGTCCCAGGTCAGGGGATTGCCGAACAGTTGGACCCACTGCAGGACCGCCGCCTGCATGTTCTCCTCCGGCGGTTGTGCCAGCAAAGCGCGAAAGACCGGATCGCTGATGTAGTTGGCCAGGCAGTGTCCGCGCAGTTGCGGAAAATTGGACGTCGCCAAGTCCCGCGGACGCCACCCCGGGATCCAGGTGTCGAGGGTAACGACGATCGCCTTGTAACCGGCAGTCTCGGCGCGGCTGACCAAACTGGCGGCCAAGTCTCGATCGGTCGGCGTATAGAGCTGGAAAAAGCCTGGGGTGTCACCGAATTCGGCGGCAACGTCCTCCAGTGGGTCCTCGGTGAGCGTGGACACCGCCATCGGAACCCCGGTGCGGGCGGCTGCCCGGGCAGCTGCCAGGTCGCCATGGCCGTCCTGTGCGCAGATACCGATGACGCCGACCGGCGCCATGAAAAGCGGCGACGGCAACGACATACCGAACAGATCGACACTGAGGTCGCGCTCTTGAGCGCCCACCAGCATCCGCGGCATGAGTCCCCAGCCATCGAAGGCTGTCCGGTTGCCGCGCTGGGTGTTCTCGTCGCCCGCGCCGCCGGCGACATAGGACCAGATCGAGGACGGCATGGCGACCTCGGCTTTGGCCTCCCAACCGGCGTAGTCCATGGGAAGCGATGGCAGCACCCCCGACAGGCCCTGCAGATAAATCTCGAGTTGGTAGTTACCGAAGGTCATGGACTAAGGGTGCCATTGGCACAGCGCAGGTACCGCTATTTCGCCTCGGACTCAGCCAACTCGCGTTTCCACTGTTTGAATGTCTCCTCGGTGCGGCCTCGACGCCAGTATCCGGAGATCGATTTGGACCATTCGGCATCGACACCACGCTCGCTGCGGATGTGCGGTCGCAGATTGTGCATGACCGCTTGAGCCTCACCGTGGATGAATACTTGAACCTGCCCCGGCAGCCACGTCGCTTCCTTGACCGCGTCGATCAGCGGCGCGTGATCACCGGCACGGTCGTCTCCGATGAGGTCCGCGCGACCGCCACGATAAATCCACACCACCTCGACGCCGGCCGGTGCGGACAGCTCGATTTCATCCTCGGGTCCGGCCACTTCGATGAAAGCCTTGCCGATCGCGTTGTCGGGCAAGGCTTCCAACGCGGCACTGATCGCGGGGAGAGCCGCTTCGTCGCCGGCCAGCAGGTGCCAATCGGCGGCCGGGTCCGGCGCATACGCGCCGCTGGGCCCCATCACGAAGATTCGCTTCCCCGGGGTGGCGGAGGCAGCCCACGGACCCGCGACGCCGTGGTCACCGTGGACGACGAAGTCGATCGTGATCTCGCGCCGCGCGGCGTTAGCACGACGCACGGTGTAGGTGCGCACGGTGGGGTTCAGCGCCTTCAAGCTGTTCAGGGTCAACGGCTGTTCCAGATCGGCGACATCGACGTCGTCATCGACGAATACCAGCTTCACATACGCGTCGGCGCTCTCGATGGGCGTGAAGGTGTCAAAGCCTGTTCCCTTTCCCGATCCGCCGAGGACGACCCGGATCATGTGTGGTGCCAGCTGCTCGACACCCACCACCTCGAACGTGTGCACTGGACGTCCCGCCACGTGATCCATCCTTCTTCGCTCGACTGCCGTTGCCGACTATACGAGCGGTGCCGGC
>JAGQTR010000142.1:0-15764 GCA_020438915.1 Mycobacterium sp. | reverse complement strand
GCTTCGTATACCGCGAGTTCCACGTCGGTCAGATCGTCCACCACCGAGACCGGCCGTACCAGGTCGGGAGCCAACTCGCCGACCCGGCCGACCAGCTCCACGATATCGGCCGCCCGGGTGACGACACTGGCGCCGGCACTGATCAGCACGTGGCATCCCACCGACGACGAGGAGGTGACCGGACCGGGCACCGCGCCCACCTGGCGACCGAGCGCATGTGCCCAGGCCGCGGTGTTGGCCGCGCCGCTGCGCGCCCCGGCCTCGACGACCACCGTCGCACCGCTCAGTGCGGCGACCAAACGATTGCGCGCCAGGAACTGTCGCCGGGTCGGCCGTGTCCCCGGCGGATACTCGGAGACGACCACACCGTGGCGCGCGATCCGGTGCAGCAGTGCCGAATGCCCCGAGGGATAGGGCACATCGACCCCCGCGGCCATTACCGCGACGGTCTCCCCTTCAGCGGCCAGTGCCGCGCGGTGAGCGGCGCCATCGATTCCGTACGCCGCCCCGGACACAACCGTGACGTACCGCTCGACCAGACCTGCGGCCAGATCGGCGGCCACGTGTTCGCCATAGCCGGTAGCCGCGCGGGTCCCGACGATCGAGGCCGCCCGCTCGGCGACATCGCACAGCCTTGCCGGCCCTACTGCCCACAGCACCAGGGGCGGATGAGCCTGCGGCCGCTGCTTGCTGTCCACGCCGCGAAACGAACCGAAGGCCAGCCGCGGCCATTCGTCGTCCTCCGCGGTGACCAACCGCCCATCCATCCGGTCGAGTAACTCAAGGTCCTTCTCAGCGCTATCGATGTCGAATCGGGCTTCGGTGGCGCGGGCCAGCCGGGGGTCGGTCAGCGCGCGGCGCCTGATCCGATCGGCGGCCTCCACAGCACCGAACGAGACGATCAGGTCGGCCAGGCGCGGGTTCGGCGGCTCGGCCACCCGCGACAGGTAGGCCCAGGCGCGGCGAGTCTGGTCGTCCATCAGTTCTCCCCCGCCCGACGGAAGGACAACGCCGTCATGACGTCACCCTTACTCGGTGAGCTACGCCCGCCGAGATCACTGAGGGTCCACGCGACCCGCAGCGTCCGATCCACACCGCGCATCGTCAGATGACCTCGATCCAGCGCGGTCCGCAGCGGGGACATCGCCTCGGTTCCGGGCCGGAATTCGCGGCGTAGCAGCGACCCGCTGACCTCGGCGTTGGTCATGCTGCCGTAAGGGCGCCACCGCTCCTCGGCAGCACGACGCGCGGCCCAGACACGTTGACGCACAGCCGAAGTACACTCTTCCTCGCCTGCGGCGACGGACCCGCCGCGGGAGGCGTGCATCTCCACCCGGAGATCCACCCGGTCCTGCAGCGGACCGGAAAGCCTGGTGCGGTAGCGACGCTTCTCCGGAGCAGCGCAGATACAGTCGCGTGGGTCCGGGGGTGCGCAGGGGCACAGATTGGCGGCGAGCACCAGCTGGAATCTTGACGGATACCGAGCCACCCCGTCACGGCGCGCGAGTCGAATCTCGCCGTCCTCCAGTGGTGTTCTGAGTGCCTCCAGCGCACAGGCGTTGATCTCGGCGAACTCGTCGAGGAACAAGACTCCACGGTGAGCGCGGCTGACCGCGCCCGGCCGCGCCATTCCGGGGCCGCCGCCGACGAGTGCGGCCACGCTGGACGTATGGTGTGGCGCGACAAACGGCGGGCGGTTAATCAACGGCGAATCGCCGGTCAGTAGGCCCGCCACCGAGTGGATCGCCGTGACCTCCAGCGCCTCCTCATCCGACAGCGGCGGCAGGAGACCTGGAAGCCGTTGCGCCAGCATGGTTTTCCCAACCCCCGGCGGACCGGTCATCATGAGGTTGTGGGCACCGGCTGCGGCCACTTCGACCGCATAGCGTGCGTGCGGCTGCCCCACCACGTCGGCCAGATCCGCGTCGATGTCGGGGGTGTTCGCAGGCTTGTCCAGCCGTGGACTGAGCTCGGCTTTCCCGGCTAGCCAGGCCTTCAACTGGCCCAATGTGCATACGCCCCAGACTTCAATCCCCGCTATCAGACTGGCCTCGGCCAAGTTTTCATTCGGCACCACGACCCGGGGCCAACCCTGCTTCTGCGCGGCAAGCACCGCAGGCAACACACCCTTGATCGGCCGGACGCGACCGTCGAGCGCAAGCTCCCCGAGCAGCACCGTCTTCTCCAGCCGGGGCCACGATTTCTTACCGTGGGCCGCCAGCACGGCGGCCGCCAACGCGATGTCGTAGACCGAACCCATCTTCGGCAGGGTCGCCGGCGACAGCGCCAGGGTCAGCCGCGTCATCGGCCAGTCGAACCCACAATTGGTGATTGCCGCCCGGACCCGGTTACGCGACTCCTGCAGCGCGGCGTCGGCCAACCCCACCAGATGCACTCCGGGCAATCCGGCGGTGATATCGGCCTCGATCTCGACGATCTCGCCTTCGACCCCGCGCACCGCAACAGAAAACGCCCTGCCCAGCGTCATCACCCCACCCCCTGAATGTGGGTGATCTCGGGAGTGCGCCGACGTCCGATCCGGATCGCGATGACGTCGATACGCACCGCGTCCCAGCTGTGGTGCTGCTGGGCCAGCCACAGCCCGGCAAGCCGACGCAGCCGGCGCACCTTGACCGGTGTCACCGCCTGCTCCACGCCGCCGTACTGCTCGCCGGTCCGCGTCTTCACCTCGACAAACATCACCGTGCGGCCGACGTCATCGGCAGCGACGATGTCCAATTCCCCGTAGCGACAACGCCAGTTACGCGCAAGCACCCGCAATCCGAGTTGACTCAGATAGTCGACGGCGAGTTGTTCACCCCTCGCGCCGATCGCGGCGCGGCTCTCTGTTCTCGTCATGGCGTTCACCCTGCTGGCACACCACGACAAACGTGCTGCCCTCGTCCTCAACCATCCCCAACCGCGGATTCATCCCCAGAACCCGTCCCCGGTCTCGACAACCTCACCGCAGGGAGCGGTAACCGAGCACCATGCGCTGCACCGAACTGACCGCCACCACCGCGGCCCAGACCAGCGCGATCTGCCATGCCAGCGCCGAAAAGATCAACCACAAGCAATGCACCACAATTGTTTCCGCTCCCTCAGCCAGACCGCCGAGGAACGACAGCGACCGTCCATCGTGAAGCGCACGGCCCGAACGCTCGGCGATCGACGAGAACGCCAGAAACGCCGTCCCGTTGACGTAGTACGCCAACAGCACCAGCAGGAACGGCCACCAGGGCGCGTCGTAGGCGGCCGCGGCGCCGACAGCAACTCCGACCACGGTGCTGCCGTAGACGAGGAAGTCGGCGGTGATATCGAAAAAGCCGCCCGCCCCGGCATCGGACCCTTCTGGATCGCCCGCCCGCTGCAGCCGGGCCAGCGCCCCGTCGAGTCCGTCGGCAAGCCGGGAGGTGAGCCACAGCGCCAGCGACAGCCACCACCAGGTGCAAGCGGCGGCGGCCGCGCTGGCAAGCCCCAGGATCAAGCCCACGGCGGTGAGCCGGTCGGCGGTGACCCACGGCCGGTTGACCTTCGCCGCGAGCCCGGCCAAGGGTCGCTCCAGACGACTACGCAGGTAATCGTCGAACATCGCCCGCGCCACCTTCTGTGTCGTCACCGGATGCGTCGCCGCCACCGTTCGTGGTCGCCGCAATCGTGGTGTTGAGCCGCCGGGCAGCGTATCCGGCGGTCACGCTGAGGAGCACGACCGCGAGAACTGCGGCGGCGAACGGCCATGACAGCGGGGAGGTGCCGTAGGCCCCCAGCGCGGTGTAGCCGACCGTTGCCGGGACGATCCCCACCGCGGTGCCCAGAAGGTAGTCGCGCTGCCGGACCGCGCTCAGGCCCGCCGCATAGTTGACCGCCATGAACGGGAACAGCGGTACCAACCGCACGAGCAGCACCGAGACCAGCCCCCGGCGTTCGAGCATGGCGTCGACCGACGCGAGGCGCGCCCAGCGGATACGCGACACACCCTCGCGCCCCAGCGATCGGGCCAGCAGGAACGCCAACCAAGCGCCGAGCGTGGCAGCGAACACCACCACTGCCGCGCCCACTGCCAGCCCGAACAGAAGTCCACTGGCGATGGTCAGGGCGCTCGCCGGAAACGGCGTCAGGCTCACGGCGGCGTAGACCACGACGAACGACAGCAACCCCCACGTTCCCGCTGCGGCCACCCGGTCCCGGAGCACCTCGGGATCGGGCAGATCGACCGTCATCGCCACCACGATGCCGGCCCCGATCAGCAGCACCAGCACCGCGGCCTTCGCCCGGTAGCCCACTCCGAACCGGGCTGCTGCCGCATCAGGCTCGGGCATCTGCATGGCGCTCCGTCCGTCGTCGGCTTCTCTCGCGGGAAGTCTTCGAGAGACGCAGCATGTTCTCGTAGTGGAGGATTGTTTCCACCACCGCCTAGTCCACAGTAGGAGGCTTCGTGCTTGACCGATCCCCGCACATCCCATGAGCAGGCCCGGGCCGCGTGTGACGGCCAGACCGCTGCTGTCGCTGGTGAGCGCGGTGGCGGTGCTGGCGGCATGCGCTGCCCCCGACACCGAGGGCGTGCAGGCGGCGCCGGCGTCGTGGGAGGAGATCGAAGATCAGGCGCAGGGACAGACAGTGTCGCTGTGGATGTACGGCGGTGACCAACAGGGCAACGACTACGTCGACAACGTCCTGGCACCGGCGGCCCGGCAGGCCGGAGTGACGCTGCGGCGGGTGCCGATCGCAGCGACCGGAGACGCGGTCACCCGGGTCCTCGCCGAGCGGCAGGCCGGCGTGAGCGATGGTGACGTCGACCTGGTCTGGGTCAACGGCGACAACTTCGGTACCGGCAAGCAGGCCGGTGCCTGGTTGTGCGGGTGGACCGAGACGCTGCCCAACATGGCGCTGACCGATCCCGACGACCCATTGCTGAGTACCGACTTCGGCACCCCGGTCGACGGTTGTGAAGCCCCGTGGCACAAAGCGCAGTTCACGGTGGTCTATGACGCCGCCAAGATCGCCGACCCGCCGACCGACTTCCTCGCAGTACTGGACTGGGCGCAGCGGAACCCAGGACGCTTCAGCTATCCGGCTCCGCCCGACTTCACCGGATCTGTATTCCTGCGCGAAGCACTCATCGCCGTCTCCGGCGGTCCGCAGAATGTCCCACTGCAGTTCAGCCAGCAGGCATACGACCGGCTCACACCCGCCTTGTTCGAGCGGCTCAACGAGCTCAAGCCGTTCCTGTGGCGCGGCGGGGACACCTATCCGCAGACGTCGGCTGAACTCAACGACCTCTACGCCGGCGGTCAGGTGGACATGACGATGACCTACGGCCCGGCGACTCTGACCGAGCTGGTCGCCAACGGCACCTTCCCGGCCACGACGAAGGTGCTGACGCTGGCCGACGGAACGGTCGGCAACGCCAGCTTCCTGGCAATCCCGGCGACCTCTGCAAACACTGCGGGGGCGCGGGTCGTCGCGAACTTGGCATTGTCGCCACAGCAGCAACTGGAGAAAGCCAAACCCGCGGTGTGGGGGCAGTTCACCGTCCTGGACATGACCCGGCTCACCGAAACCGATCGCGCCGGTTTCGAGTCGTTGCCGGTGTCACCCGTCGTACCGGCCTACCCGGTTCTCTCCCGCAACGCACACCCCGAGCTTGCCGCGGATTGGGTTTCGCCGCTCGACGAGGGTTGGCGCCGCAACGTCCTGGCGCGCGGATGAGCCAAGCGCGTTCGCCAGCGTCATGGCGCACTCTGCTCTGGGCCCTTCCTGCGGTATTGCCCGTGGTCACCGTGCTCGGCGCCGGCCTCGGATCGGCGCTCCTGCAGAGTCTGGGGTTGATGCCGCTCGTCGGAGCACCGACGTTGACCCTGAACGCCTATGGCGGCAACGTCGACGACATCGCCACCTCCGCGGCGCTGTCGATCGCGATAGCGGCGGTCGCGACCTCGTTGGCGGTATTGATCGGGGTGACCGCTGCCTTGACCGCTCTGGCGGGCCACCGGTCGGCGCTGTGGGCCGGGACAGTGACCGTGCCGATTCCGCATCTCATCGGCGCGGCGACCATGGGCCTGCTCCTGGCCGACTCCGGTCTGCTGGCACGGCTGTTCGGGCTGTCCGAAGGTGGCTGGCCGGCGCTGGTCGGCGGACGCTGGTGGATCGCGGTCGTTCTCGAGTACACCTGGAAGGAGTCGGCCTTCATCGGGTTGGTAGTTGCGGCGGTGCTGGCCACGAGGGTCGCCGCCTATGAAGAGACCGCCGCCGTGTTGGGCGCGACGCGCTGGGTCCGGCTGAAACTCGTGACGTTTCCGCTGATCGGCCCGGCAGTGCTGGCTGCGGCAACCATCAGCTTCACCTACACCCTCGGCTCGTATGAGGTGGCGCGTCTGCTCGGGCGGGCATATCCGGAACCACTGCCGGTGATGGCGGTCCGACTGTTCACCTCGATCGATCTCGCGACCCGCCCCCAGGCCGCAGCTGCGGGCACCATCACCGCCGCACTGGCCCTGCTGGCGGTGGCGGCCGCGCTGATGGTGTTGCGCCGATCGGCGGTGTGGCGGTGACGGCGGGGCGGGCGGTACGCGGGGTGTTGGTGCTGTGGTTTCTGGTGCCTATCGTCCCGATTCTGTTGTGGGCTTTTGCAAATCGATGGCCCTTTCCCGATCTGCTGCCACGGCAGTGGGGTTTGGACGGTGTCCGTGACGCCCTCGCCGCGGACGCCCCGCAGGCCTTCGTCGTCTCCTGCACGATCGGACTCGCGGTGGCGGCGATCGCCACCCCCGCCGGAGCACTGGCGGCGCGCGCCCTGGCCTCGGGCCGGATGCCGCTGCCGCGATTGATCGAGGCCGTTCTGTTCGCACCGCTGATTCTGCCCGCGTTCGCGGTGGCTCTCGGACTGGATGTGGTGGTGCTGCGACTGAGGGCCCCAAGCCCCCTCGCCGTGGTCGTAGTGCTCGCGGTGGCCGCGATTCCGTACACGACCTACATGATGCGAGTCGCCTTCGGCGCCTACGACGAAGGCTACGAGGATGAAGCCCGAACTTTGGGCGCATCTCAGGCGACGGTGTTGCTCCGGGTGCAGATTCCGCTGCTGGCGCCCGCCCTCTCGGCGGCAGCCTTCCTGGCGTTCCTGGTCGGATGGAGCGACTACGTGGTGACGCTGCTCATCGGCGGCGGGCGCGTGGTCAGCGTCCCGATCCTGGTCGCCTCGTTCGCAGCGGGCACCGGAAACAATTCGGTCGTCGCAGCGCTATCACTGGCCGCAGTGCTTCCGCCGCTGATCCTGCTCATTGTGGTGGCCCGGGTGGGGCGCCGCAGTGGGATGTCGACGTGAGCGCCGCACTGGGAGTTCGCAGCCTCACGCGCCATCACCGGGGCCAGTCAACGGCGGCGCTGGCAGGGCTCGAACTCGACATTTCCGCAGGCACCTGTCTGGCGCTGCTCGGTCCGTCGGGCTCGGGTAAGAGCACAGCACTGCGGCTGATCGCCGGACTGGACAGGCCCACTCGGGGCGCGGTGCTGCTCGACGGCGAAGACGTGACCGGCACGCCGGCAGAGCACCGTGGAATCGCGATGGTGTTCCAACGGCCACTGCTCTTTCCACATCTGTCGGTCATCGACAATGTCGCCTTCGCTGCCAGGGCCGCGGGCCTGTCCCGCACCGACTCGAGGAAGGCGGCTGCGCGCTATCTGGACCTGGTCAAGTTGGCTGACTTCGCGGATCGTCGCGTCGCCGACATCTCCGGTGGACAGGCTCAGCGGGTGGCGCTGGCCCGGTCATTGGCCGCCGAACCGAGGGTTCTACTGCTCGACGAGCCCTTCAGCGCACTCGACAGCGTGTTGCGCAGCGATATGTACGCGTTGTTGCGGACTATTCGGGACGAACTCGACCCGACGATCGTGCTGGTGACCCATGATCAGGCCGAGGCCGCGGCCGTCGCCGACCGGATCGCTGTTCTCATCGACGGCACCCTGCAGCATCACTCGGATGTGCGCACCGCCTACGTTCGCCCATCGACGCTGGCGGTACACCGATTGATGGGCGGCCTCAACGAGATTCGCGGCGCCGTCGTCAACGGTGTGCATCACTCCGACTTGGGCGCGCAGGCGCTACCGGAGGACCTTCACCTCGACGATGGACCCGCCACCCTGGTGATGCGGCACGAAATGGTGCGACTGGTGCCGCCGGAGGCATCTGCGATCTCCGGCATCGTCGCCTCGGCACAGCCTGCGGGCATCCGGCAGCGCGCCTGCGTGCGAATCGGGGCGTCCTCGGTGTACGTCGACCTACCCTCGGACCACGACGTCGCCGTCGAAACGGCGGTCGGACTGGAATTTTCCAGCGCCGCCATCAACGTCATCCGCACCTGACCCGGCCTCTGCGAGGGCCTACGATTTGGCCATACCTTCGATCGCCACGCGAGCACGGGAGTCAGCCAATGCAAATCGGTTTCACACCGGACCGCGAGCTTTACCCGTTCACGTCCCGATGGTTCGACAGCTCGCAGGGCCGGGTGCACTACATCGATGAAGGCAGTGGCACCCCGATCCTGCTCTGTCACGGCAACCCGACCTGGAGCTTCCTCTACCGTGACATCATCGCCGGGCTGCGGGACCGGTTCCGGTGTATCGCCCCGGACTATCCGGGCTTCGGACTCTCGGATCGCCCAACCGGATACAGCTACACCGTCGAGGAACACGCCGGCGTCATCGGCGAACTCGTCGACTCCCTCGGCCTCGAGGGATACCTTTCGATGGGCCAAGACTGGGGCGGCCCGGTCAGCCTCGCCGTCGCCACCGCGCGCTCCGCCCGGGTGAGTGGAATTGTGTTGGGCAACAACTGGTTTTGGCCCACAGACACGCCGCGAATGAAAGTGTTCAGCAAAGTGATGTCCAGTCCGCCTTTGCAGAAGGCTATCCTGAACAGGAATTTCTTCGTCGAGCGTCTCATCCCGATGGCGACCACTCGGACATTGACCCCGACGGAGATGGCACACTACCGCGCGGTCCAGCCGTCGCCAGAGGCGCGAACAGGCGTCGCCGAGTTGCCAAAGCAGATCCTGGCGGCCCGCCCACTGCTGGAACGCCTTGCCCGTGACGTGCCGGCGACTCTGGGAGACAAGCCCGCCTTGTTCGTGTGGGGCATGAAGGATTTCGCCTTCAAAGCCGCGCAGATGCTGCCGCGGATGCAGGCTACGTTCCCCGACCACGTCTTGGTCGAACTGCCCGACGCCAGCCACTACATTCAGGAGGACGCACCCGAGCGCATCGCCGCAGCGATCATCGACCGGTTCGGCTGCCGGTAGATACCCAGCCCACCGCCGACGGTAGGACGAGAAGAGCCAAGGCTGTGAACTGCAGCCCAAAGCGGATGGCGTGCCCGGTTTCCCAGTTCGAGCGCTGCTGCGCCCAATCGGGCGGAATTTCGGGCAACGTAGTGCCGAGGAAGGCGGAGTTCGCCGGACCGACCAACCAGAAGAAGACAACCGGGAACGCCAATAGCAGCGCGGCCAGTGCGCCGAGGTAGAACCGCGACTCGCGCCAAGTCCTACGGGTGAAGAACGCTAGGAGTGCGGTGGCCACAACCGCCGCGGGTTCGAGCACGCCTCCGACGTTCGGCGGACCCCACTGGACATAAAGGGTCTGTTGCAGGGTGATGTAGAGGGTGGGTTCGTACTGCAACTTGGCGGGCCGTTCCAGGACATGGGCGAAGGCCAGCCCCGTCAGGAGCGCGACAAGCAGTATCGTCGCCAGCCGCAGGAGTTTCAGCGGCAACGGTTGCTCCTCTCGTTTCTGAGGCGGCAGGAGTGCCGAATCTATCGGCCGGAGTTGGCCACGGTACGCAACCGCAGCCAGCTGCGGCGAAGGCGGGTGAGGACGAAGATCAGGCGCGCCACTACCGGACCCTGCAATTGACTGCGGACGTCGGCGATCGACGCGTTCCACGGGGCGTCGTTGTAGGTCGGGTAGGGGTGCGTTGCGCCGGCAAGGTCGCGGGTGTGCAGGCCCTGATTGACCGCCAAGACCAGTTCCCCGATCGTTTCTCCGGCCCGGGGACCCACCACGGCGGCACCGACGATCCGGCGCCTGCGGTCCAGGACGAGCTGAGCCAGACCACCGGTGTCGGCCTCGGCGATCGCGCGGTCGAGGTCATGGTGGGCCAGCGTGACCACGCGCAGGCCCGGGTCTCGCCGGGCGGACTGCGGGCTGACCCCGACCGCGGCGATCTCGGGATCGGTGAAGGTGACGCGGGGTTCGGCGGTGGTGTCGACACTTCGGCCCAGTCCCAGCACCGCGTTGGTGGCCGCGATGCTGCCGTGCATGCCGGCGGTGTGGGTGAACTGCGGGTGACCGGTCAGGTCGCCGGCAGCCCAGATTCTCGGGTTGGAGGTGCGCAGGTGCCCATCGACGGTGACGTAGCCGCGGCCATCGGTGGCCACCCCGGCGAGGTCGAGTCCGATGGAGTCGGTCCTGGGCGTGCGACCGACCGCGACCAGCACCCGGTCGAAGCCGAACGCCCGTCCGTCGGCGAGGGTCAGCGTCTTTTCGGTGATCGACTGTGCGGCGGCCGCGGTCACCACCTCGACGCCGTCGGCGACCATCGCCGCGGTGAGTGCCCGGGCGGCTGCCGGGTCCTCTTTCGGGACCAGGGTGTCGGCGGCTTCGATGATCGTGACCGCCGCGCCGAGCCGGGAAAATGCCTGTGCCAGCTCGCAGCCGATGCTGCCGCCACCGAGCACCAGCAGCCGTCGTGGCAGTTCGTCGAGGTCCCAGATCGTTTCGCTGGTCAGGTACTCGACGGTCTGCAGACCGGCGAGTTCGGGTACCGCGGGGCGGGCACCGGTGGCGATCACAGCCTGGGTGAAGGTGAGGGCGTCCTCGCCGATGGCGAGGCTGCGCGGCCCGGTGAATCGGGCGCAGCCATTGATCACCACCACCCCGGCGTCGGATAGCGCCTGCGGGGAGTCGACTGGGGCGATGGTCGCGACTGCGCCCCGCACATGTGCCATCACCTTGGGAAAGTCAATGCTGACGTTCGAGGCGGTGATGCCGAACGTCTGGCCACGGCGGATCGCTGCGGCCGCGGACCCCGCGGCGATCAACGCCTTCGACGGCACACATCCGGTCCACAGGCAGTCCCCTCCGGTGCGGTCGCGTTCGACGAGAACGACCTTCGCGCCGAACCCGGCTGCCGTCTTCGCCGCGACGATGCCCGCGGTTCCACCACCGATCACCACGATGTCGGCCGGTGCGCGTCGGGTCGATTCAGGTTTTCTCGTCAACATCAGAGGGGCCACCATCAGGGAACCCCCGGGACGGGTCGCGGAGTTCCCGTACGAGACGTTCCACCCAAACGCCGGGTCGAACACCGACGAACGGACTGCCGATGCCACGACCGGCCCGCTACACCGCCTCGGCGCGCTTTTACGACCTGATCTCCGCGGAGTGGCCGGTGTACGCTGCCGGCCGCGTGGCCGCCATCGAACTTCTGGACCTGCGACCCGGCCACCGCGTCCTCGACGTCGGCTGTGGTACCGGGTTGAACTTTGCCCACCTGCAGCGCCGGATCGGTCCGACCGGCTCGATCACCGCCGTCGATACCAGCATGCAGATGCTCGAACAGGCACGCCGGAGAGCACATTCGGCAGCCTGGAAGAACGTGCGCCTCATCGAAGCCGACGCGACGACGCTGGATGCGGCATCTTTGGATGGTGGCGACCGCTTTGACGTCACCATCAGCACCTACGCCCTGTCACTGATGCCGGGTTGGCGCCAGGCAGTGTCGGTGATGATGGCGGTGACCCGTACCGGTGGCCAGGTGGCGGTCGTCGATATGCAGAAACCAATTGGGTGGGCCAGGGTATGGACCCCGCTGGCCCGGCTGGCCTGCCGGCTCGGCGGCTCCGACATCGACGCCCACCCATGGACCGCGATCGAAGCACTGGCCGACGTGCGCTGCGCATCCGTGCGCGGCGGACACATCCAGGTGCGGGTGGCCCGGCTCCCATCCTGAATGCGCCCGCCCCACCCACACCATGGACGTTTCGCCGGTGTCACACGGTGGGTATACGGGCCCATCGATCGTCCAGGAGGACGTCATGGCCACCAGATCTTCGCCCGGATCCGAACAGGGCTCAGTGCACGCTGCGGTCGACCGGGCCACCAACAGCGATGCCTTCGAACACGTCGCACGTGCCGGCTTCGCCGCCAGTGGTGTTCTACACCTGCTGATCGCCTACATCGTCCTGCAACTGGCGTTCACCGGCGCCGGCGCCAACGCCGACCAGTCAGGCGCGCTGGCCACCCTCGCCGGTCAGACCGGCGGAAAGATCGCGCTATGGGTTGCCGCAGTCGGCCTCGTGGCGCTGGGGCTGTGGAGGATCGCCGAAGCCGTCATCGGTTCCAAACCCGGGGAGCGTTCCGGCGCCAACGACGACAATCCGGCCTGGAAGCGCGCGAAATCGCTGGGATTGGCACTCGCGAACTTCGCGATCGCCCTGTCCGCGGCGCGGTTCGCGATGGGCAGCGGGCAGTCCAGCGGTCAGCAGAACGCCGGAATGTCGGCACAGCTGATGCAGTCCGGATGGGGCAAGGCGATGCTGATCGGGGTCGGCCTCGGCGTCATCGCTGTCGGCGGATACCACGTCTACAAAGGGGTATCGCAGAAGTTTCTCGACGATCTGCGCGGGTCCGGCGGCACCGCTGTCATCGGTATCGGTCTCACCGGCTACGCCGCGAAGGGGCTCGTGCTCGCCGGTGCCGGGCTGCTCGTCATCGTCGCGACGCTGCAGGCCGACCCGTCGAAGGCCACCGGCATCGACGCGGCAGTCAAAACGTTGGGGCAGGCGCCGTTCGGGAAGTTCTTGCTGATCGCCGCGGCGCTGGGGATCGCCGCCTTCGGCGTGTACAGCTTCATCAGGAGTCGGTCCGCTCGGATGTGATCGCGGTCGCCGCCATCCGGGCTGCAGGTGACAGCTGCAGGTAATATTGGTAAGCCTGCACTCACTTACCTCGCACCCCGGCGCGGAAAGGACCCCCTGGATGCTGGTCGATCACCTGCGCCGGCAAGGTGACCACATCGCGGTGCTCTCCGGATCCGAGCAGCTCAGCTACCTCGAACTCGCTGACCGGGTCGATTTCGTAGCCCACATGTTGGGCCGCCGGCGCCGGCTGGTGCTCTTGGAGACGCGCAACGACGTCGACACCTTGGTCCACTACCTGGGGGCCCTGGCCGGCGCACACGTCGTGCTTCCGGTGCCCCCAGGCCGAGACCACAGCGAAATGATCGACACCTACCAACCCGACGTCGTCATCGACGAATCCGGCGTGCAGATCCGTCCCGGCGGCAGCCACCGGCTGCACAAGGATCTCGCGCTGCTGATGTCCACCTCGGGAAGCACCGGGTCTCCGAAGTTGGTCAGGCTCTCCCGATCCAATTTGATCGCCAACGCCGCGGCCATTGCCCAATACCTCGACATTCGCAGAACCGACAGGGCAGCAACCACATTGCCGATGTCGTACTGCTACGGCTTGTCGGTGGTGCACAGCCACCTACTGGCCGGCGCCGCGCTCATCCTGACCGAGCACTCGGTGGCCGACGCCGAATTCTGGGAACTGTTCGGCCGCCACCGCGGCACCTCGTTCGCCGGGGTTCCGTACACCTTCGAGCTACTCGACCGGGTCGGCCTGGAATCGATGGATCTCCCCCATCTGCGATACCTGACCCAGGCCGGCGGCGCCATGCCGCCGGAGCAGGTGCGAAGGTTCGCCGAACTCGGCGACCGGCAGGGCTGGCGACTCTTCGTGATGTACGGAGCGACCGAGGCGACGGCCCGAATGGCTTACCTACCACCGGATTTGGCTAAATCTCACCCCTCGGCAATCGGTCGTCCCATTCCGGGTGGATCGTTCTCCATCGAGGCAGCCGACGGATGGCCCGACGACGGCACCGGCGAGTTGGTGTTCCGCGGGCCCAACGTCATGATGGGTTACGCGCACGCGCTGCCCGATCTCATGCTTGGTGCCACACTGGATGAGCTGCGGACCGGTGACATCGCCCGCCGCGGGGACGAGGGACTCTACGAAGTCATAGGGCGCAGCAGCCGTTTTGCGAAAATGTACGGTCTTCGCATCGATCTGCAGCAGCTCGAGACCACGCTGCGCGAGCACGGTGTGCGGGCGCTGTGCACCGACAAGGGCGAGCGCCTCGCGGTCGTAGCCGCCGGCGGCCATGACCGGCAAGAAGTGCAGCGTCTGGCGGCCGGCGCGGCCGGTGTGCCGCCCGCAGCGGTCACTGCGGTGTGCGTGCCGCAACTACCTCTGCTGGAGTCGGGCAAACCTGACTACCCGACCGTGAGAGCGCTGGTTTCCCCGCGCGGCGTGCCCGCCGCGGCGGTACCCGAGAAATCCGACCTACGCGCATTGTTCGCCGATGTTCTGCAGCTCGACCCCGCCGATATCGACCGCGACGCCAGCTTCGTCGACCTGGGCGGCAACTCGCTGTCCTACGTGATGATGTCGGTGCGACTCGAACGTGCGCTCGGTCGACTGCCGGCACAATGGCAGCGGCTGTCGCTGCGTGAGCTCGACGCCCTACCGGATCCGCCGCGACGATGGTGGGCGTCGTGGGGCAGCACGCTGGAAACCAGCGTCGCGCTGCGGGCAGCGGCGATCGTGTTGATCGTCGGTTCACACGCCGAGCTGTTCACGTTGTGGGGCGGCGCGCACATTCTGCTCGGAGTCGCCGGATACAACTTCGGCCGGTTCTGCCTGACCCCGGTTCCGCGGCTGGCCCGGGTCCGCCATCTACGCGCCACGATCGCTTGGATCGCGGTTCCCTCAATTCTGTGGGTCGCGGTGGCGCTGGTACTGACCGACGACTACCACCCGACGAATCTGTTGCTGGCCAACAAGTTTCTGGGACCTCACGACAGCATGACCGCTGGACGGCTGTGGTTTGTCGAAGTGCTGGTGTGGACGTTGATCGTGCTGGCGGCGGTGTTTTGGTTGCCCGCCGTCGATCGGCTCGAACGCCGGCATTCGTTCGCCGTCGCCGCCGCGTTCCTCGCGTTCGGCATGGCGCTACGTTTCGACGTGCCGGGGCTGGGCCTGGGCAGCGACGCATGGTTCACGGTTCTGACGTTCTGGTTCTTCGCGGCGGGTTGGGCGGCGGCGAAGGCGACGACGGTCCGGCAGCGTGCGCTGGTGACCGTCGCGCTGATCGTGGGTGTGTACGGCTACTTCGGCAGCGACCTTCGCGAGGCGCTCGTCCTCGTCGGGATGGTGCTTCTGGTGTGGCTGCCCACAGTGAGGTGCCCGTCGGCGATCGCGGCCGGCGCCGGAATCGTCGCGGAGGCATCGCTGTACACCTACCTCACCCACTACCAGGTGTATCCGCTGTTCGGCAGCCATCCGGTGGTCGGTGTGATCGCATCGATCGCGGTCGGCGTCACCCTCACCGCGACGGTGACGCTGCTGCGCAATCAGCGTCGCGAACGCAGGCTCATTGCCCCGGCGGCTACGCAGGCTCCCGCGCTGCGATGAGTCCCTCCTGGACCAGCGTCGCCGCGATGACGCCGTCCTCGCGAAGCAGGCTCGCGGTCACCACGCCGCGGCCGCGCCCTGCCGCTGGTGAGCGGCATTCGAGCAGATTCCACTGATCGGCGCGCACCGCGCGGTGGAACCACACCGAGGAATCCGTGGTTCCGATGCGGTGACTTCGCGACCGCATCGAGTGTCCGAGCACTTGCAACGCCGGGTCGATCAGGTACACGTCG
>JAGQTR010000141.1 GCA_020438915.1 Mycobacterium sp. | reverse complement strand
GGGCGGTCGCCGGCCGGATGGCGGTGGCATGGCTGGTGACGCTGCCGGCGGCCGGGACGGTCGGCGCGCTGGCGTTCTGGTTGTCCCACAGTGTCGCGGCGGTGACGGCGCCGTTGATCGGTGATGGGCTCATCTTCCTGATCCTGGTGGGGCTCTGCTGCTACATGTGGTGGCGGGCGCAGCAACAGAAGGTCGACTGCAGCAACGTCAACGCCGACTGGGATTCCTCGACCAACTCCGTCGTCCCGGCCGAGGTGTGTGCCCTGCCGCGCAGCGCCGAACGGTCCACATCCGGCGCAGCGGCCTGACCGGCTACCGAAGGAAGCGAAGATGACGTACGTGGAGAACATTTTCACGGTGCTGGTGGTCGGGCTCGTTCTCGGTGCGGGGCTGCCGGCGGTCTTCGCGGTCGGCCTGGTGACGTTCGCGCGGGGTGTCGGCAGCGACGGCGCCGAGGGTGTCGTACGCCCACCACGTCCGGCGCTGAGGTATCTCGGGGTGGCGCTGTTCGTGTTCGTCGGCTGGGCGATCGTGACGGCGGTGCTGTGGATCACCAGGGCGACGATCATTCACCACACCGGAATCGATCTGTTCCCATTCCTTCCCGACAGGTGAGTTCACCTCGTTCTCAGGTGGCCGCCGTCGGCGCTAGTCGCGGGTGTCGCGGCGCAACGGGTGATCTTCGGGGACCTCCACGAAGATCAGGGTGACGCCGTCGGGATCCTCGACGTGCATCTCGTGCAGGCCCCATGGTTCGCGGCGGGCGGGGCGGGCGATCTCGACGCCGCGCCGCCCCAACTCGGCTTGCGTCGCGTCGAGATCCCGGACCTGCAGCCACAGCGCGCCCGGAAATGGTGGACCACCGGGCTCCGGGGCGCCGTGGCCGGCGAGTTCGATCAACGACTGCCCGGCGTAGAACACGGTGCCGCCGGCGTACTCCCGGGCAATCGCCAGGCCGATACCGTCGCGGTAGAACGCCACCGACCGTTGGTAGTCGGCCGGCCGGAACAGCACCCTGCTGGCCAGGATGTCCATGGAGCGTGTCTATCACGTCGTCCCCGGATTAGCCGATCTGCCGCCCGACGCCCGCCCAATACGGGTCGCGCAGCTCGCGCTTGAGCACTTTGCCGCTCGGGGTGCGCGGCAGTGCGGCGAGGAAGTCGACGGACTTGGGAAGTTTGAACCCGGCGAGTCGCTCCCGGGCGAATCCGATCAGCTCGGCCTCGTGCAGCGTCGTATCCGGACCCGGCACCACGAACGCCTTGACCGCTTCACCCCACTTGTCGTCGGGTACGCCGATGACTGCGGCATCGGCGACGCCCGGATGGGTCATCAGGACATTCTCGACCTCGACGGGGTACACGTTCTCCCCGCCGGACACGATCATGTCCTTGATCCGGTCCTGCAGGAAGACGTAGCCGTCCGCGTCGAGGTACCCGGCGTCGCCGGTGCGTAGCCACCCGTCGGCGGTCAGTATCGCAGCGGTCGCGTCGGCATTGTTCCAGTAGCCGAGCATGTTCTGATCCGAGCGGGTCCACAGCTCGCCCACTGTCCCGGGCGCGGCGTCGGTGCCGTCCTCGGCCACGATCCGCACCTGCACCCACGGATAGGGCTTACCGCACGAGCGCAGCAATTCCGGTACGTGGTCGACGCTGTCGAGTTGGGTGATCGAGCCGGTGGTTTCGGTCATCCCATACACCTGCGCGAACACCGCGCCGACACGTTGGATCCCGCGGACCAGTACGTCCTCGCTGATCGGGGCCGCACCGTAGACGATCACCCGTAGGTGGGTCAGCTCCGCTGCGCGCAGGCCGGCTGTATCGAGCAGGGATGCGATGACCGCGGGCACCAGCAGCAGGTTCGTGACGTGATGGCGGGTCACCGCGTGCAGGATCGCCACCGGGTCGACCTCGCGCAGCACTACGGTGGTGGCACCCGCCCACAAGCCGGCCAACGCCCAACCCGAGCCGGCCATGTGGAACAACGGCATCACGGCCAAGCTGACGCAGTCGGAGCTGAACCGCCAGGGGCCGGCGATCCCGGCGGTTTTGCACTGGTAGTTGGCGTTGCTGAGCATGACGCCTTTGGGCAGCCCGGTGGTGCCCGAGGTGTACATCAGGAACACCAGGTCGTCCGCTGCGGTGGTCACGCCGGGGTCGATGGCGGCGTGACCAGCCACCCAGTCGTCGAATCTGGGCCAGCGATCGTGTGCGCCGATCGCGATGATGCCGGCGTGCAGGTGAGCCTCGATGGCCTCGATGTGGTCGAAGAAATCCTGGCCGACCACCACCAGCGTGGCCCCGGAGTCCTCGACGACGTGCCGCATCTCCGGTGCCGCCAGGCGCCAGTTCACGGGTACGGCGACCGCGCCCAGCTTGGCCAGCCCGAAAACCACCTCGAAGAACTCGGCGCCGTTGCGTTCGACGAACGCGACCCGGTCCCCGAACCCGATGCCGGCGGCGGCGAATGCCTGCGCCGCGCGGCTGGACCGCGCGTCGAGCTCGCCGAAGCTGATGGTGTGCTCGTCGACGACGAGGGCCGGGGCGGCGGGACGATCCCGTCCGTGCACGCGGACGATATCGGCCAGGCTGGTGATCGCGCGGGGCGTCATGAATCCTTGGGTTGCATTCGCTGACGTTTCATCAGCGTGTCCACCGCAGCGGGGGCGATGCTGTTGATCGCGTGGGCGGTGACGGCGATCCGCGGCGCGATGCTCACCGGGCGATGGCGGGCGGCCGTGACGATCCAGCCTGCCGCCTCATCCGCGGACAGCCCCGGCAGCCCGTCGTAGGCCCGGGTCGGGGCGATCATCGGGGTCTTCACCAGCGGGTAGTACAGGGTGCTCGAGTGCACGCCCTTGTCACCCCACTCGGTTTCCAGGATACGACTGATCGACGACAGTGCCGCTTTCGACGCGTTGTACACCCCGAACAGCGGCGGAGATTCGGTCTTGACACCCCAGGTGGAGACGTTGATGACATGGCCGTCGCCTTGGGCGATCATGCCGGGCGCCAGCCCCCGGATCAGCCGCAGCGGCGCGTAGTAGTTGAGGGTCATGGTGCGTTCGACGTCGTGCCAGCGCTCCAGCGATTCTGCCAGCGGCCGCCGGATGGATCGCCCGGCGTTGTTGACCAGTATGTCAACGCCGCCGAGCTCGGCCTCGACGGTCGCGACGAGGTCGTCGACCGCGTCGAGGTCGGAGAGGTCGCAGGCGTGGGCGCGGGCGTCTCCGCCGGCCGCGGTGATCCGCTCGACCAGAGCGTCGAGCAGATCCTGGCGGCGTGCGACCACCACCAGGGTTGCGCCGCAGGCCGCCAGCTTCTCGGCGGCCGCTTCGCCGATACCCGAGGAGGCCCCGGTCAGCAGGATGCGCTTGCCGTTGAGGTCGACGACATCGTGGTTGCGCCGGTATTGCAGCAGTGTCGGAAGGAGTGGTGGTCGCATGCTGGCCAGCACGACCTGGTCGGCCAATCGCCGCAGCGGATTCCTGCTAGTCACGCTTAGCGAGTCTAGGTTGTCGCATTCCTTGCGCCGAAAAGGCAGTTGAGCAGGCCCGCACTCGAACTTTCGCTGCCGTAGTGCGATCTCGGCGAACGGGGTCGAGCCATTCAGAAGTAGCGCGGGAACGGGGTCCAGTCCGGATCGCGCTTCTCCAGAAACGCGTCGCGGCCCTCGACCGCCTCATCGGTCATGTACGCCAGCCGCGTCGCCTCGCCGGCGAACAGCTGCTGCCCCACCAGGCCGTCGTCGACCAGGTTGAATGCGTACTTCAACATCCGGATCGCCTGCGGCGACTTACCGTTGATCTCCGAAGCCCATTGCAGCGCAACAGTTTCCAGTTCGTCATGGTCGGCTACCTCGTTGACTGCCCCCATCGCGTGCATCTGCTCGGCGGTGTAGGCGCGGCCCAGGAAGAAGATCTCACGCGCGAACTTCTGCCCGGCCTGCCGTGCCAGGTAGGCGCTGCCGAAGCCACCGTCGAAGCTGCCGACATCGGCGTCGGTCTGCTTGAACCGGGCATGCTCACGGCTGGCCAGGGTCAGATCGCACACCACGTGCAACGAGTGCCCGCCGCCGGCCGCCCATCCATTGACCACTGCGATGACGGGTTTGGGCATGAAGCGGATCAATCGTTGCACCTCGAGGATGTGCAGCCGGCCGGCCCGGGCTGGATCCACCGACTCCGCGGTCTCACCCGAGGCGTACTGGTAGCCGCTGCGGCCGCGGATGCGTTGGTCCCCGCCGGAGCAGAACGCCCATCCGCCGTCCTTGGGTGAGGGTCCGTTGCCGGTCAACAGCACCACGCCGACATCGGAGCACATTCGAGCGTGGTCCAGGACGCGGTACAACTCGTCGACGGTGTGCGGCCGGAACGCGTTGCGCACCTCCGGCCGGTCGAACGCCACCCGCACCGTCGGCCTGCTGACGCCGTCGGCGACGTGGCGGTGGTAGGTGATGTCGGTGAGGTCGCCGAAGCCGGCCACCGGCTCCCACAGGTCGGCATCGAACGGATTGCTCACAGGGTCACACGCTATCGAAGCGGAACACCGAGCAGCGCCCGGCCAGCGCCTCGAACTCGTCTGGATGAGGACCGGTCACCAAGCCGGCGCTCTTCATGAACCCCACGCCGGTCGGAACGAGGATGGGGAACTGGCGGAGCAGCGGGCGCGCTGCCGCGGCGGTCAGCTCGACCATCCGCACCGGCTCGCGCGCCTTGCCGCGCACCAGCACCGCATCGGGATTGGCCTGCGCGTTGCGCACCCAATCCGCACCCGGGAAGCCGCCGACGACATAGCGCTGCCCATCCACCTCGAACAGGGTGATGGGTGTCGACCTCGGTTTGCCGGACTTGCGGCCGGTCACCGTCAGGACCAGTGGACCGTCCTTCATCAGCCCGGTCTTCATCGCGACCATCAGCGCTCTGTTCATCGGTTTGAGCCACCACGGCGGCTTCGGATCGGCCACGCTGACCAGAGTAGAGACCGCCAGGCGCCATCGCCGACATCACAAGCCGTACGGTGCAAGCGCGGCGATCAGACCGTCTGGGCGCTGGGCCGTCGGCAACGGGTCGACGAGGGCGAAACCGCAACCCAACGCCCGGGCACCGCCGTCGGCCTCATCGCTGTCGCCGACCATCAGCGTCCGTTCGGCGGGCACGCCGAGCCGCTGCAGTGCGGTCCCGAAGATGACCGGATCCGGCTTGACCGCCCCGACCTCGAACGACAACACGAACTCGTCGACGGCGCCGGCAACGCCGATCCTGTCGAATGCGGGCCTGACGTCGAACGAGATGTTGGACACCACCGCGGTCTTCACACCGCCCGCTTGCAACCCCTCCAGCACCTCGGCGGTATCGGGATAGGGCGTCCAACTCGCCGGATCGATCACCCTGCGGTACAACGACTCCGCGTGGTGGTGGGCCAGCCCTGATTCGCGCAGCACATGCAGGTAGGCCTCGCGATGTAGGTGCGGTGCCAGGTCCCGGTTTGTCCACGCCTGCAGCGCCTCCGGTGTCATGCGCACGGATTTGCCGGTCGGTGCGGTGAGCCGGCGCATCAACTCGGCCTGGACCTGACCGTCCACCTCAGCGCTGCGGTCTCCGTCGAGGCCCAGCTCCAACTCCATGCCGGCGAACCAGCTCTGATCCTCCTCGAGACGGAACAGTGTTCCGGAGAAGTCGAACAGTACCGCCCGGATAGCGCTCACAGCGCCATCCTGCCAGGTGTGAAATACGCGCCAAACGGCTAAATGATCGCCATGACTGCGCCCCACACCGAGTCGCGGGGGCTGCCGGTGCACATCGTGGTGGTGGTTCCGGCGCACAACGAGCGCCAGCACCTGCCGCGATGCCTACGTGCGCTGACCGCCGCCGCGTCGTGCCTGACCACGCCGGTATCGACGGTGGTGGTGCTCGACTCGTGTGACGACGGTAGCGAGCATCTGGCCGGTGAGTATGGGCCCGACGTGCACTTCATCTCGATCGACGCCGGAAATGTGGGTGCGGCCCGCGCCGCGGGATTTACGCACGCCAGGTCTGTCGAGTTGTGGCCCGGCGATCTGGTAGACGGCGTGTCCTCAGACACCTGGTACGCGACCACGGACGCCGACAGCATGGTCGACGCCGACTGGCTGGTCCGCATGGTTCGCCCCGATCTTCACGCTGGCGCCGACATGGTGCTCGGGGTGGTCCGGGTACCGAACTGGCGGCACTTCTCGCCCGCAGTGGTGCGCCGCTATCTGCGCGCGTACCGGTCCAAGGGGCCCGATCACGACCATGTGCACGGGGCGAACATGGGCTTCAGGGCCGACGCCTATTGGCACGTCGGCGGTTTCCACGCGCTGGCCACCGGCGAGGACGT
The DNA here is from genome assembly GCA_020438915.1 of Mycobacterium sp. GTDB lineage: Bacteria > Actinomycetota > Actinomycetes > Mycobacteriales > Mycobacteriaceae > Mycobacterium. Next base: position 5,585 of record JAGQTR010000141.1, on the reverse strand, counting down.
CGACCTGGTTGAGCGTTTCGAGGCTGCCGGGCTGACCGTTCACCGGGACCGCGGCCTGTCGGTGGCGACGTCGGATCGACGTGACGGACGCGCTCCCGGCGGCTTCGCGCAGTACCTGAGGGGTCTGTCCCGTGCGTCGAAGGCGGGTGCCGGAGCGTGATCGCCGCCGTGGTTGACGCATGGCTCACCTCGGGTGCGCTGGACCTGCCGCTGCCCGGATGCGGCGAAACCGCCGACCGCTGGAACCGGCTGTCCATGCTCACCGAACAGGACATTGTGGGCGGGCGCCTCGCCGAAGCGCACGCCGACGCGGTGGCGATCCTGGCGGAGTTGGACGGGCCCGACGCAGAGCCGGGTCAGCTCTGGGGAGTGTGGGCCGCGGAGTCCGGTGACGCTGTGTTGTGTGCGGCCGACGACGGTGGACGAACTACGCTCGACGGCACCAAGGTGTGGTGCTCGGGGGCCGGTCTGTGCTCGCACGCGTTGGTTACCGCGCGGTTGCCGTCGGGAGAACGGAGGTTATTCGCCGTTGCCCTCGCCGAGTCGGGTGCGCGGCCGCTGCCCAGCAGCTGGCACAACTGTGGTATGGCCGAATCAGACACCCGCTCAGTGCAATTCATCGACACACCGGCGGTCGCGGTCGGCCGGCCGGGGGAGTACCTCACCCGCCCCGGCTTCTGGCACGGCGCCGCCGGGGTGGCGGCGTGCTGGCTGGGCGGGGCCCGTGCGGTGGCGGCGCCGCTATACGCCCGGGCGGCCGCCGGCTCGGCGGATGCGCACACCCTGGCGCACCTGGGTGCGGTTGATGCCGCGTTGGCCGCCGCGACCGCGACGCTGATCTCGGTAGCCGACGAGGTCGACCATGATCCGTTGAACCGCAAGGGCCGTGCGGAATTGGTGGCGCGACGGGCCCGCGCGGTGGCCGAAACCGCCGTCGAGGAATCCATCACCCGCTGCGCACGTGCCCTCGGACCCGCGCCGCTGTGTCTGGATGGCAGGCACGCGCAGCGAGTGGCCGACTTGGCGGTCTATGTCCGGCAGAGCCACGCCGAGCGGGATCTGGAGCGGCTGGGATTGCTGGCAGGAACACCATCATGACCGTGACACAATGGGGCAACTCGGCGCGGTTCGCCGCACGGCCACTGGCTGACGGCGGCACCCCCGCCGAAATCTGGGTCAATGCCGGAATGCGGCTACCGGAACTGGATTTGGACCAGTGTCCCGAAGTGGTCGTCGTCGGCGCGCACCCCGACGACGAGACATTGGGGTTCGGCGGCACGGCGGCGCTGCTGGCCGACGCCGGTGTTCGTGTTCAGATCGTATCCGCCAGCGACGGTGGCGCCGCATACCCGAATCAGTCACTCTTGCAACGCTTCAAGCTCGAGCGCATCCGACGCGAAGAACTGTACTGCGCGTCGGGAGTACTGGGACTGAGCGCCCCGATCTGTCTGGGGTTACCCGACGGGCGGATCGCCGAGAATGAGGAGCGGCTGGCCGATCTGCTCACTGAGATCCTGGCCACCAAGCCGGTGGGAACCTGGTGTGCGTCGACCTGGCGGGGTGACGGTCACCCCGACCATGAAGCGGTCGGGCGAGCGGCCGCGGTTGCCGCCGAGCGTACCGGCGCTGTGCTGCTGGAGTATCCGGTGTGGATGTGGCATTGGGCGTTGCCCGATGACGGCGCGGTGCCATGGAATCGCGCGCACTCGGCTCCGCTCACTCACATTGCCGTCGAGCGGAAAAATCTTGCGGCACAGATGTTCCGCAGTCAGTTCCTGCCGACGTTCACCGATGCGACGCCGCTGCTACCGCCGTTCGTACTGAGTCGGCTGCTCGCGGTGGGTGAGGTGGTTTTCCGCTGACCTCTCGAGTGCCCGATGGCTATTTCGACCGCATGTACGCGGAGTCCGCGGACCCGTGGCAGCTGGAATCGCGGTGGTACGAACAACGCAAGTATGCAATCACCACCGCAATGTTGCCCTATCCGCGGTACCGGCATGCATTCGAGCCGGGATGTTCGGTCGGCGTACTGACCGAACGGCTGGTGGCCCGCTGTGACCACGTGACGAGCACCGACGTCAGCGTCGGCGCGCTCGACGCCACACACCGCCGGCTGGAGGCCCGGTCGAACCGGGACCGGGTCACGTTGCTGCGAGGTTCACTCGACCAGCCCTGGCCCGCAGGGCCTTTCGATCTGGTGGTGTTATCGGAGGTGTGCTACTACCTGCAGCCGGCGAGGCTGCGGGAGGTGCTCGACCGTGAGGTCCCGCGGCTGGCGCCGGCCGCAACGGTTCTCGCGGCGCACTGGCGGCATCTGGTGCCGGACTACCCGATGGCCGGCGACCATGCGAACGACATCGTGGGAGCCACCGCGGGGTTGCACCATCTGGGGGCGTACCGCGACGCCGATGTCATCATCGACGTGTTCGATACCACCGGGGGCGCATCGGTCGCGGCACGGACCGCGGTGCCGGGGGCCTGATCGGGGTCGAGTCAGACGTAGCGGGGGCGCCCGGCCAGAAAGCCGGCGACGATCTGCACGAGGTAGACGGTCAGGAACATCAGCCACGGCACCGTCCACCCGTGCGACACATCATGGAGCAGCCCGAACAGGAAGGGCCCGGTGCCCGCGATCAGGTAACCCAAGCCCTGGGCCATGCCCGAAAGTTGCGCGGTGTCAGCGGCGGTGCGGGAGCGCAGCCCGATTACCGACAGCGCCATGGTGAAGGCGCTCATCCCGACACCGATCAGCACACTCCACGCGACGGGTTGCGCGGCGGGCGCCACCATCAGGCCGATGGCGCCGACGAGACCCACCGCGCCCAGTCCGACGATCCAGGCGCTCTGGCTGGGTCGGCGCGCCGCCAGCGGCGAGACGATCAGCGAAACCGGCACCCCGACCAGTGACGCCAGGCCGACCAGCAACCCGGCGTCGACCCTGGCTATGCCGCTGTCGATGAAAACCTGTGGCAGCCAGCCCATCACGATGTAGGCCATGAACGCCTGGCAGCCGAAGAACAGCGTGACCGTCCAGGCCAGCGGGTTGCGCAGTAGCGATCGGCGCGGGTCACCGGCGGGCCGCCGCTGCTGGGTCCAGGCTCCGCGGTGGCGTCGCGTCGCGGGAATCCACACGGCGAGGGCTGCGAATGCGATCACTGCCCATGCCGCCAAAGCGATTCGCCAACCGCCCAGCGGTTCCGCCAGCCCAGGTGTCGCCGCCGACCCGAGGGCACCGCCCCCCTGCAGCGCGGCGGTGTAGATGCCGGTCATCAGCCCGATCCGGGCGGGAAACGAGTTCTTGACGATGACCGGAATCAGCACGTTGATCAACGCGATACCCGCACATGCGACGAGCGTTGCGCCGATCATCACGTAGGGTCCGGCCGCGACCCGTGCGACCAGACCGATGGTCAGCGCGGCCAGGGCTGCGGAGATGGTGCGCCCCAGGCCGATCCGCGACGACAGCCATGGCGCGGCAAGGCCCGCCCCGGCGAAGCACAGTGCGGGCACGGTGGTCAGCAGGCCCGCCCAGGTGGCCGACACTCCGAAGTCCGCGCGCATCTCGTCGAGCAGTGGGGCGACGCTGGTGACGACCGGACGCAGGTTGACCGCGGTGAGGATGACGGCGACCGCGAGAAGCATGCCGCCGGCGACCGAAGGTGCCCGGCTCGGCGGCGTGGGCACGGTGGGGTCGAGCGTCACGTCGTCGAGAACTGCGCGCGCACCGCCTTCTTGTCCGGCTTACCCAGCGCAGTCACCGGCACCGAGTCGACGACGAGCACCTGTTTGGGCGCCTGTACCGATCCTTTGCGTTCTTTGACTGCCGCTTTGATCTCGGCCGTCATCGTCGCTATGGCGGTGGCATCTGAAGGTACGTCGGGCCGAAGTACCACCACGGCGGTCACCGCCTCGCCCCACTTCTCGTCGGGGGTGCCGATCACGCACACCTGCGCCACCGAAGGGTGTTCAGCCACAACGTCTTCCACCTCTCGCGGGAAGACGTTGAAACCGCCCGTGACGATCATGTCCTTGGTGCGGTCGACGATGAACCAGAACCCGTCGGAGTCCTCGCGGGCCAGGTCGCCGGTGTGCATCCACCCGTCGTGGAAAGTTTTCGACGTTTCCTCCGGCAAGTTCCAGTACCCGCCGGACAACAGCGGTCCCGACACGCAGATCTCGCCCACCTCGCCTTGGGGCACCGGTGCGCCGTCCGGGCCCAGCAACGCGGTGCGGGCGAACAGCGTGGGTCGCCCGCACGAGGTCAGGCGTTTCTCGTCGTGGTCCTTTTTGGACAGGTAACTGATCACCATCGGGGCCTCCGACTGGCCGTAGTACTGCGCGAAGATCGGACCGAAGCGCTTGATCGCCTCGGCCAGCCGCACCGGGTTGATCGCTGACGCGCCGTAGTACACCGTCTCCAGGGACGACAGATCCCGGGTGTGCGAATCGGGATGATCCATCAGCGCGTAGAGCATCGAGGGCACCAGCATCGTCGCGGTGATCTGTTGCTCCTCGATCACGCGCAACACCTCTGCCGGGTCGAACTTGGTGAGCACGATCAGCTCACCGCCTTTGACGATCACCGGTGTGAAGAACGCCGCGCCGGCGTGTGACAGCGGTGTGCACATCAGGAAGCGGGGATTCTCCGGCCACTCCCACTCGGCCAACTGCACCGTCGTCATCGTCGTGATGGACTGCGTGGTTCCGATGACCCCCTTGGGCTTACCGGTGGTACCTCCGGTGTAGGTCAGCCCGCCGATGTGGTCTGGCGGAAGGTCGGCGGCGACCAGCGGGATGGGAGGGTAGTTGGCCGCCTCGGCCGTCAGGTCCACCGCGGTGACGTCGCCGCCGGCGAGCTCGGGGGGCACCGGGCCGATCGTGAGGATCTGTGTGAGCGAGGGCACCTTCTGTACGAGGCCCAACGCGCGCTCCACGAACATCGGGATCGGGTCGATGATCAGCGTGCCCACCCCCGCGTCGGAGAGGACGTAGGCGTGATCGTCCAGCGAGCCCAGCGGGTGTAGCGCCGTGCGCCGGAAACCCTGGGTCTGGCCGGCGCCGATGATCATCAGCACTTCCGGGCGGTTGAGCGACAGCAGCCCAGCAGCGGCGCCGGTGCCCGCCCCCAGCGCCTCGAAGGCCTGAATGTACTGGCTGATCCGGTCGGCGAGCTCACCTCCGGTAAGGGTGGTGTCGCCGAGAAACAGCACCGGCGAGTCCCGGTGCCTGCCGAGCGCCCCGACGGTGAGATGGCCGGCGTGCAAAGGATGGCGCAGGAGATCCTTGGGCATGACACCAGATTAGGAGGCTTCCCGGCGTTAACATCGCCTGATGGCTGAGCAGGAACACGTCACCGGTCTGGCCGCAACGATGACGATCCTGGCCATGGGGCTCGGGTACAGCATCACCGCCGCCGACCCGACCATCCTGTCGACCAACCTCGCCGCGGTGCAGAAGGGGCTCCACTTCACCCCCAGCATGGCCAGTTTTCTGGCCAGCCTGTGCACGCTGACCCTGGCTGCCGCGGTGCTCGGTGCCGGAGCGCTCGGCGACCTGGCCGGCATGAAGCGGATGTTCGTCATCGG
>JAGQTR010000140.1 GCA_020438915.1 Mycobacterium sp. | reverse complement strand
ATCACCGTCGGCGCGGTGTAATAGATTGTCACACCGTACTTTTCGATGACCTGAAAATGCCGGTGTTCGTCGGGGGAGGCGGGTGTGCCCTCGTATACGACTTGGGAGACACCGTTGGACAGCGGCCCGTACACGATGTAGGTGTGTCCGGTGACCCAACCGATATCGGCGGTGCACCAGTACACGTCGGAGTCCGGTTTGACGTCGAACACGTTGAAATGGGTGTACGACGACTGGGTCAGATAGCCGCCCGAGGTGTGCATGATGCCCTTGGGCTTTCCGGTGGTGCCCGACGTGTACAGCAGGAACAGCGGATGCTCGGAATCGAACGCTTCCGGGGTGTGCTCGGTAGCGGCCTTTGCGACGGTCTCGTCCCACCACACGTCGCGGCCTTCGGTCCACGGCACGTCGATTCCGGTGCGCCGCACCACCAGTACGTGTTCGACGGGGCTGTCATCGCCGAGACCTTCGATCGCCTCGTCCACCCCTGCTTTCAGCGGTGCCGCCTTGCCGCGACGGAACTGGCCGTCGGTGGTGATCACCAGTTTGGTCTGGGCGTCGTCGATTCGGGCCCGCAGCGCTGAGGCCGAGAACCCGGCGAACACCACCGAGTGCATGGCACCCAGTCGTGCGCAGGCCAGCATCGCGATGATGGCCTCGGGCACCATCGGCATGTAGATCGCGACCCGATCGCCGGACTTCAGCCCCAGTTCGGCCAGCGTGTTGGCCGCCTGGCAGACCTCGTCTTTGAGCTGTGCGTAGGTGATCTCGCGGGCGTCGCCGACGGGTTCGCCTTCCCAGTAGATGGCGACGCGGTCACCGTTTCCAGCCTCCACGTGACGGTCTACGCAGTTATAGGCCACGTTCAGTTTTCCGCCGACGAACCACTTGGCCACCGGTGCCTGCGACCAGTCGAGCACCTCGGTGAACGGTGTCTCCCAGGTCAGGCGGTTGGCCTGGCCGGCCCAGAAGGCCAACCGGTCTGCCTCGGCCTCGTCGTACATGGCCGCCGTCGCGTTGGCATTCGCGGCGAACTCAGGTGCTGGGGGGTACGAAGACAGGACTTCCATTTTCGTCTCGGTCATGTCTGTGAGGGTAGTCACTCACCGCATTCGGGTGCGAGTGACAAGCGTTGGTGACTGCCGGGTGCACGGTCGGCTAGCGTAGGCGGGCGTGACGGGCAGCGGGCGCCGATGACGGCCAAGAACCCGGCTCCCGACGATGTGCTGGCGCCGTTGGCCGCACTACCTGGTGTCGCGCAGGCCGGTGAGGAGGCGCGCGAGGCGCTCGGCAGGGCACACCGGCACCGCACCAACCTTCGCGGCTGGCCGGCCACGGCAGCCGAGGCGGCGCTTCGGGCGGCCCGCGCGTCGTCGGTCCTTGACGGCGGACCGCTGAAGTTTTCCGATGGTGGCGATGGCGGACCCGATGAATCCGGGACTGCGGGCAATGATCCGGTACTCGCGGGTGCGCTGCGGGTGGCCGAAGCGCTCCAGGGTGGGGAAGGCGCACTGGTCGGGGTGTGGCGACGGGCGCCGCTTCAAGCGATGGCGAGGTTGCACGCGTTGGCGGCGGCCGATCTGGTCGACGCCGGCGAACTGGGCCGACCGCGCCGCGAAGTCGGTGTGGCACACCGGCTCGAGTTGCTCGCCGACATCGCGACCGGCGTCACGCGGGTGCCCGCGACAGTGCTGGCGGCCGTCGTGCACGGTGAACTGCTCACGCTGCAGCCGTTCGGCACCGCCGATGGTGTTGTCGCGCGCGCAATGTCGAGGCTGGTGACGATGGCCAGCGGTCTGGACCCACACGGTCTCGGCGTTCCGGAAGTGCACTGGATGCGTCGCTCCGGTGACTACCGGGCCGCGGCCCGGGGCTTCGCGTCGGGGACGGCCGAGGGCTTGACGGCATGGCTGCTGCTCAGCTGCGAGGGGCTGCACGCCGGGGCGCGCGAGGCCTTGTCCATCGCCCAGTCACACTGAACCCTCAGCAACAGTTGAATATATCTTCAGCAAAATGAAGCGGGCGGCGTCCGAAGCAATTCGAAAAATGCTTCGGGTCGCCGCCCGCTAGCACGGAACTCGGTTACCAAGCGTGCTTATTGGGGTTGCGTGGGTGGCCTCGGCGTTCTTACGATGCGCTTCGGTCTTAGGCCTCACCCAAGAGGCTGTCAAGCCGTTCGCTCTTCGTAATTCCGCAGGCCCGCAACGCTTTTACCTATTCCGCGGTATGTGCTCCGCGTGGGTTCCGAGACCCGTGCTGGGAGCCGAGGTTTGGGAGATGGAGCCTTCTCTTCCGACTCGATCTTGGCCTCACCCGGCTGCCGTGCTTCCTTTGTACTACGTGACATCAGTCACAGCAAGGCCCAATTCCGACGCCGACCCCAGATCGTTATGACAGTGCCCTAGCTACCGCCAGGTAGCCCCTTCTCAGAACGCGAATCGGCGCAGCAGCGAGTAGGTCAACGCCCCGGATGCCAAGGCGGCGAGCCCGACCGCGGCCGTGGTGGCCAGCGCGGCGGTCGACGGCGCGGGGATGCGATCGCGTAGCGACACCGGTTTGGAGAAGGTTTGCACGGGCCAGCCGCGCGCGGTGGCCTCCTTGCGTAACGCGCGATCGGGATTTACCACGGTGGGGTGTCCGACGGCCTGAAGCATCGGCAGGTCGCTGACCGAGTCGGAGTAGGCGTAACAGTGCTCGAGGGCGTAACCCTCGCGACTGGCCAGCGCGCGGATGGCCTCGGCCTTGCCCTCCCCGAAGCAGTAGAATGCGATCTCGCCGGTGTACTTGCCGTCTTCGACCACCATTCGGGTGGCCATCGCGTGGGTGGCGCCGAGTGCGCGTGCGATCGGTGCGACGATTTCCTCCCCGGAGGCCGACACGACGACGACATCGCGACCGCACAGCCGATGGTCGGCGATGAGTTCGGCGGCCTCGGCGAAGACCAACGGATCCACGATGTCGTGCAGTGTCTCGCCGACGATCGACTTGACCTGTTCGACGTCCCACCCGGTGCACATGGTCGTGAGGTAGGAGCGCATCCGGTCCATCTGATCGTGGTCGGCGCCCGACATCAGGAACAAAAATTGCGCGTACGAAGATTTCAGGACAGCGCGCCGATTAATTAGCCCTTGGCTGAGAAAAGGTTTGCTGAAAGCCAACGTGCTGGATTTCGCGATCACAGTTTTGTCGAGATCGAAAAACGCCGCGGTGCGGACGGGGCGCTCCGATGCGGCGGGATGCTGGGGCGCCGTATCCACGCCGGCCGCCGGGTCGGATGAACTCACAGCGCCAGCATAGAGGGACGCTGCCTGACACATCGGCGCCGATCGTACAAAATGGCAGTTCACGACACGTGTCTGCGACTGTTATTTTTCCCGGTCTCGGCCAGTTTCGGGCCGTTCTCGCTCTTGCGCTGGCCTACTCTGACGTGTGTATAGTATGTAGCACTCGGTGTATGCCGGGTGTGCATCAGTCCGACCCCCCGGGGCTGATTCACGACGGCCTCCGCCTCCTCCCCCCCTGGCGGGGGTCGTCTTTTTTCTGGCGGACTTCGTAATGCGGATAGATCCCGCGAACTGCATAAAGTAGCGGAATAATATTTTCGACTCGATCCGCGCACGTGCACTGTCCACAATTGCGCGTTGATCCACAGATTCTGGCCGCCCCCTTTCGCGAGAAATGGATCACAGTCGACGCTTGATTCATGACGACGCCCGCACGGATTCTGGCCGTGATCGACGACGAGTCGCTCAATATCGAAATCGACCGGGTGACGGCCGCCGCCGGTCTGCCGGTGGTGCGGACCGCGGACCCTTCCAGCCGCACGGTATGGGTCAGTGCGGCGGCGGTTCTGGTGGACACCGATGCCGCGCAGCGGTGTGCGCAGCGTGGCCTGCCCCGGCGCGCGCGGGTGTTCCTGGTCAGTCGTGCAGACCCCGCTCCTGGCGACTGGGAGGCCGCCGTTGCCGTTGGTGCGCAGCGGGTCGTGACGCTGCCCGCCCACGATCGCGAGTTGATGACCGTTCTCTCCGACGCCGCGGAGGCGTCGCTGGCCTCGCTTGACGGCGGTCCACGCGGGCCCGTCGTCGCTGTCCTTGCTGGTCGCGGCGGGGCGGGAGCGTCGGTTTTCGCCACCGCGCTGGCGCAGGTGGCCGCCGAATCCTTGCTCATCGATGGAGATCCCTGGGGTGGGGGGCTCGATCTTGTCCTGGGTACCGAAACCGAACCCGGCCTGCGGTGGCCGGACCTTTCATCGGCCGGCGGGCGCCTGAAATATCCGGCATTGCGCGACGCGTTGCCCAGACGTCACGGGGTCACCCTGCTGTCGGGGAGTCGAGTGTTGTCCGGTGAGCCATCGAACAATGACATCGGCTCGCTGCCGCTTGCTGCGGCGATCGACGCTGGAAGCCGGGCAGGGGTCACCGTCGTCTGCGATCTGGCACGACAGCCGAACCCGGCCACCGAGACTGCGTTGACCGGTGCGGACCTCGTGGTGTTGATCACAACCGCGGATGTGCGCTCGTGTGCAGCCTCAGCCGCAGTTGCCCAGTGGGCGTCGGCGGGCAACCCCAACACCGCGGTGCTGGTACGTGGTCCGTCCCCGGGCGGTCTCGGATCGATCGACATCGCCCGGATATTGGCGTTGCCGGTGCTGGCGTCGATGCGTCCCGAACCCGGCATTCAACCCCGTCTGGAGCGCGGCGGACTGCGGGTCCGGCAGCGTTCACCACTTGCCGGTGCCGCCCGTAAGGTCCTCGACGTTCTCGGCCGGAGCCCTCATGTGGGACATATCACGGAATCCGGGCGATGAGCGCGCCGCTTCTCGACCGGGTGCGCGAGCGGCTCGCAGCCGAGGGTGTCGCGCTGCGGCCGAGCGTGGTGGCGGCCGCGATCCGTGCCGAGTCCGGCGGAGTGCTCGGCGACACCGAGGTATTGACCACTCTGCGTGAACTGCAGACCGAACTGACCGGCGCGGGAATTCTGGAACCGCTGCTCTGCGCTCCGGGTACCACCGACGTCCTGGTGACCGCCCCCGACAGGGTCTGGGTGGACGACGGTGAAGGTTTGCGAAGAAGCTCGGTTCGATTCGCTGACGAGGCGGCCGTGCGCCGCCTTGCCCAGCGGCTGGCAATGGGCGCGGGGCGTCGCCTCGACGAAGCTCAACCCTGGGTCGACGGACACCTGTCCCCTCTGGGATCGGCGCACACCGGCGGCGGGCTCGCGGTGCGGTTGCACGCCGTGCTGCCTCCGATCGCCCCGGCGGGCACGTGCCTGTCGCTGCGGGTACTTCGACCGGTCACCCAAGGTCTGGACGCGCTCGTCGGTACCGGGGCGATCGCTGACGAGGCCGGCGAACTGCTGCGCAACATCATCGATGCGCGGCTGGCGTTCGTCGTCTCAGGAGGAACCGGAGCGGGCAAGACCACGCTGTTGGCCGCCCTGCTGGGTGCCGTGGCCGCCGATGAGCGCATCGTGTGTGTGGAGGATGCCGCCGAGCTGGCACCCCGGCACCCACATCTGGTGAAGCTGGTCGCCCGCTGCGCCAATGTCGAAGGTGTCGGCGAGGTGACCGTGCGCGAGCTGGTCAAGCAGGCGCTGCGGATGCGGCCCGATCGGATCGTCATCGGTGAGGTCCGTGGGGCCGAGGTCGTCGATCTGCTCGCGGCGCTGAACACCGGCCACGACGGCGGCGCGGGAACCGTGCACGCCAACAACCCCGCCGAGGTGCCCGCCCGGTTGGAAGCGTTGGCCGCGCTCGGCGGACTCGATCGCGCCGCCTTGCACAGTCAGCTGGCGGCGGCAATTCAGGTGGTCCTGCACGTGACCCGGGAGCGCGGCGGAGGCCGTCGCCTGAGCGAAGTGGGACTGCTGCAGCGCGGCGACGACGGCCGGGTCAGTGTGCTGCGGTGCTGGAGCCATCGCAACGGCAGGGGCCCCGGTGCCCAACTCCTGGAGACGTTGTTGCGTGAGCGGAGCGGGCGGTGACGTTGGCGGCTCTGGCACTTGCCGTGGCTGTGCTGATCGGCCCGGCCTCCTCGCGGCGTCGCGTCCGGCTACTCACGATGCAGCCGCGACGCTGTCGGCAACCGACGGCGACGCATCTCGCGATAATCGGGTGCGCAGCGACGGCGTTGCTGATGCCCTGGCCGGCCAGTCTGGGGTTCGGTCTGCTGATCGGCACGCTCCTGGGACGCCGCCGCCTCGGTGCCCGACGCCGGGTCCGCATCGAGGAAGCGTCCGCATTGCAGGGTGCACTGGATGTGTTGGTGGGGGAGCTGCGGGTCGGCGCGCATCCGGTCGCCGCGATCGGCGTCGCGGCCAAGGAGTCCCACGGCCGCGTCGGCGCGGCGCTCGGCTCGGTCGCGGCACGGGCTTCCTTGGGAGCCGATGTGGTGGCCGGACTGCGCGCTGAGGCCCACCGGTCGACGTCGCCGGACCACTGGGAGAGGCTGGCGGTCTGTTGGCGCCTCGCCCAGACGCATGGGCTGGCAATCGCGACCCTGATGCAGGCCGCCCAGCGTGACATCGCCGAACGCGAGCGATTCCACGGACGGGTCGCGGCCGGCATGGCTGGTGCTCGGGCCACCGCGGCGATCCTTGCGGGCCTGCCACTGCTCGGCGTCCTCCTGGGCCAAGCGATAGGTGCCGAGCCGTTGAACTTTCTGTTCTCCGCTGGGTCGGGCGGATGGCTTTTGGTGCTTGGCTGCACATTGATCTGCTGCGGCCTGCTTTGGTCTGACCGAATCACCGCTCGGGTTCTCATATGACTTGGGCTGCACTATTTCTCGCTGCCGCGGTGCTGATCGTTCCCAGGCTGTCGGTAGCCAGGGTGCACAGCGGCATGCGGCGTGCCGGAAGCCGCCACCGACCCCCGGTGGCCGACGACTCACTCGCGATGGCAGCGAGCCTGGATGCCCTGGCCGCCTGCCTGCGCTCGGGGATGACGGTGTCGAGTGCGGCGGCCGGAGTGGCCGAATCCGCGCCCGCGTCGCTGGCGGGAGCGCTGCGACGTGCCGCCGATCTTCTGTCGCTGGGCGCTGACCCGGCCACCGCGTGGGTCAGTCCTGCTGAGCCAGTGAACAAGCAGGTAGAGGCGTTCATGAGGATGGCGCGACGATCGGCGTGTTCGGGCGCCGCGCTCGCGCAGGGGGTCGAAGACCTCGCGGTCCAGCTGCGCGGCGAAGCGGCCGACGACGCAACCGCGAAAGCCGAACGGGCATCGGTATTGATCGCCGGACCGCTGGGACTGTGCTACCTACCCGCATTCGTGTGCTTGGGCGTTGTGCCGGTGGTCGCCGGGCTGGCCGGCGAGGTCCTGCGCTCGGGAGTTCTGTGATCGAAAA